>NZ_JBQSXL010000008.1:0-145908 GCF_052378165.1 Halomonas sp. AOP30-A1-24 | reverse complement strand
ACTGCTTCCATACTGAAGCATGATCATCATGCCAGAACGGTTGAGCGCATTAGCTACCGTTGATAGCGTGGCTGCGCCTGATACTACTGCGTTAAACATCAGCTCGGAATACTCATTTATTCTCTGCAAGTCCCGTTTAGTCCTTGCTTCTAAGCATTTTTTTAATCAGTAGTCTTTGAAAAACTACGTTTAAAGAATCCGCTGAAGGATTTTTACAGGTCTCGCTAATACGTTATATCGAACTGATAGAGCACTGTCGTTTAAAAACCCATAGAGGCAATTACCGCCGTACGTTATCTCCCTGTGCGGTATTTCTCTTTACGTTATTACCTCTAGAGACCATCAACGGCATACTTAACCTTAATCATGATTAACCTTATGTCAACAATACACACTAATGAGTACCCAATGTACAGCGATACCGATAACACAATTGCAGTATTCAGCAAAGGTTTGCTCTTTACCCGCCGTTCATCAACGCAGAAAGCCGCCTCAACGTGAGGCGGCTTTCTGGAAGACGTGCTTTGTACCCTACTCAATATCAACCCAACTGCGGGCCTGCCTTGAGGATCGCTTCGCTCACCCCTTCAAACTTCTTGAAGTTATCCACGAATTTAGTCGCCAGCTCTTTCAGGTGCTGGTCGTAGGCAGCGCGGTCTTGCCAAGTATCGCGCGGGTCAAGCAGGCTGGAATCAACGCCTGGCACGGCGACCGGCACGTCAAGGTTCAAGCCTTCGATATGGCGGGTTTCTACATCGCGCAACACACCTGACTGAATCGCACTGATAATCGCACGCGTCGTCGGGATAGAGAAGCGTGAACCGCCTTCCCCAAACGCGCCGCCCGTCCAGCCGGTATTGACCAGGTAAACCTGAGCGTCTTTCTTATCAACACGTTTGATCAGAAGATCCGCGTACTCACGCGCGGGGCGCGGGAAGAACGGGGCACCAAAGCAGGTAGAGAACGTAGCGGCCAGGCCTTCTGAAGAGCCCATTTCGGTAGAGCCAACCTTAGCGGTGTAACCGGAAAGGAAGTGGTACGCCGCGGCTTCTTTTGAAAGCACCGACACCGGCGGCAGCACACCCGACATATCGCAGGTCAAAAAGACGATGGCGTTAGGCTCGCCCGCCAGGTTTTCCAGCACGCGCTTTTCAATATGCTCAAGCGGATACGCGGCACGCGAGTTCTGCGTCAGGCTGTCGTCGGCGTAGTCAGGCTCGAGGCGGTCATTGAGCACCACGTTTTCAAGCACGGTGCCAAACTTGATCGCGTTCCAGATAACCGGCTCGTTTTTCTCGGAAAGGTCGATACATTTGGCGTAGCAACCACCTTCCATGTTGAAGACGATACCGTCACCCCAGGCGTGCTCGTCATCACCAATCAGGTAACGTGCTGGATCAGCGGAAAGCGTGGTTTTACCCGTACCAGAAAGACCGAAGAACAGGCAGGTTTCGCCATCTTCACCCACGTTGGCCGAGCAGTGCATCGGCAACACGTCAGACGCTGGCAGCAGGAAGTTCTGTACCGAGAACATGGCTTTTTTCATTTCGCCTGCGTAGCGCATACCGGCGATCAGCACTTTTTTCTCGGCGAAATTGATAATTACGCAGCCGTCAGAGTTGGTGCCATCACGGCTTGGCTCGCACTCAAAATCTGCCGCGTTGAGAATGACCCACTCATCTTTACCCGCCGGATTGTAAGCGCTCGGACGTACAAACATGGTGCGGCCGAAAAGATTCTGCCAAGCGGTTTCAGTGGTCGCGCGAACCGGCAGATAGTGGGTGGAATCACTCCCCACGTGCAGCTCAGATACAAAATACTCACGACGGCTTAGATACTCTTCAACCCGCGCCCACAGAGCGTCGAATTTAGCGGCATCAAACGGGCGGTTGACGCTGCCCCAATCAATACTGTCACGCGTTGACGGTTCATCGACAATAAAGCGGTCAGCTGGCGAACGCCCCGTGCGTACGCCAGTATTGATCGCCAGAGCGCCATCTGCCGACAGGCGGCCTTCACCACGGGCCACGGCGCGCTCGATTAATTCGGCGCTGCTAAGATTCACGTGGGCTTGGGGAGCGGCTTGAGTCGTGGTCATTTTGATTCCTGGGCCTTGCGGCCATTCTCTCGTTACCGGGCGCTGTTAACGCCACCAAAAAAAGGTCGTCCCAACAACATTACATTGCGCTGGGTGTGCTGAAGTCAGGCGCATTATTGCAAAAAGAAAGCCCCCGGGAAACGGGGGCTTTGAGCAAACATTTTGTAGTTAAACTACTACAAATACACAATATTTCTTATTGCAGCGCAGTAAGCTTTTAACTATTTTCAGGGTGGAATCGCTACAACCGTTGTCGCTACTGCCCTTTTGCGAGCACACCCCGTTAATCAGCGCCTTGATAAACGACTACATAATCAGTGAATAACCGGCGATGGTGCATCCGGGTTCTCCAATAATGTCTCAACATCAGCCGCAGTGTAGTGATATTTCGTGTGACAGAAGTGGCATTGCGTATCAATAGCGCCTTTTTCACGCACAATATCGCGCAGTTCAGCAGCGCCTAACGTGATCAATCCTCCCGCCATTCGCTCCCGCGAACAGGTACAGCCAAAACGCAGGGCTTTAGGATCAAAGACCCGAACCGTCTCTTCATGATAAAGGCGATAAAGCACTTCGCGCTGCTCTAACCCCAAAAGCTCCTCGGGTTTGATCGTATCGGCCAACGCGACGCTGCGCTCCCACGCATCAGTATCCTGATTTTGCGAGGCATCAGGCAAACGCTGCAGCAATAGGCCACCAGCACGCTCGCCGTCTGCCGCTAACCACAAGCGCGTAGGCAACTGTTCGGATTTGCCAAAATAGGCTTCCAGACAGCCACTGAGCGTTTCGTGATCCAGCGCGACAATGCCCTGGTAGCGCTTGCCTTCACGCGGGTCGAGCGTAATGACAATTTGACCTTCTCCGACCAATTCACGAAAGTCTGCTCGCTCGCTGGGCAAGTGGCTGTCTTGTGCCACACGCGCAATCGCACGTAGCTCGCCGCCGGGGTTGGACTCCGCCATTAGCAGCGACAGCACGCCCTGGCCACGCACTTCAATACTCAAGGTGCCGTCCAACTTAATGGTATCGGTTAGTAGCGCGACAGCGGCCAGCAGTTCACCCAACAGTTCATTGACGGCGGGCGGATACGCGTGGCGCGTGAGCACTTCGTGGTAGGCAGTGGCTAGCGTTACGATTTCGCCACGTACGTTGGTTTGGTCAAACATAAACCGCTGAATTTGATCAGACATAACAAGGTCCTGCAGTAAAAGGGTACTTAAAGTGGGCGCTTGGCGGGCTAGCCTGCCTTAACTGTGAAGGCAGCCCCAGGCAGGAAACGTCGGCTACTCGCCGGGCTGACGCTGAAAGCGCTGTATATCGCGGCGCTGCTTTTTATCAGGCCGTTTGAGGGGGTGCTGCATGGTTTGATTAGTAAGCCTGCGGGCTTCGGCCTCACGGGCACGGCGCTCGGCACTTTCGGTGGTCTCTGCATAGAGTTTTCGGGCTTCAGGCGCACCGCGACGCTGGTCAGAAAGCTCAATTACTTCGACCTCGTAAATATCCCAACCCTGGGGCACGCGGATAAGCGCCCCCAGCTCGACATTTTTACTGGTTTTGACACGCGCACCGTCATAATGCACCTTGCCACCTTCAATGGCTTTTTTAGCGAGCGCGCGGGTTTTAAAAAACCGCGCAGCCCATAACCACTTGTCCAAGCGAACGGTGTCGCTCATTAACGCTCTCCTTGCTACCCCGGTACGTTTTCTGGCAGCAGTTGGGCAAATCGATCCAGAGCGATAAACTCCTGCAGCTCTTTTTCTGGGCGCTGGCTGTCTGGCTGTTTAATACCCAGCAAATGCCGGATGCCAAATTCGCGGGCGCTTTCCAGCACGCGGGAGTTATCGTCTATAAACAGGGTACGGGCCGGGTCAAAAGGTTCGATGCCTTGCAGTGCAAACCAAAATGCCTGCTCCTCTTTCGCTGCCCCTACATCTTCAGAGGAGATGATGGCATCCAGGTAGTTTTCCAACCCTGTTAACGGCAATTTAAGCGATAGGCTGGCTCTATCAGCGTTGGTGGCCAATATCACTCGGGGATGGGCCTGCTTTAGCCACGCTAAGAAGTCGAGTGCATCGCTACGTAGACCAATTAAATGCTGCACTTCCCGCTTGAGCGCAACGACGTCGACATTCAGCTCTCGGCTCCAGTACGCCAGGCTGTACCAGTTTAGCGTGCCCTGTTCGCCCATAATGCGCTGCTGGAGTGCATTTTGAGATGCTTCATCAAGCTGATGAAGCTCTCTATAACGGCGCGGGAGATGCTCCAACCAGAAGTGGCTGTCAAAGTGTAGGTCCAGCAGCGTACCGTCCATATCCAACAGCACGGTATCAATTTCGCGCCAATCAATCATTGCCGCTCCAGTCTAAAAGAGTAAGCGTGCTATTGTAGCCTAACCCTTATTTAGCAGCCATGGAGGCCCTTATGTCAGCATCTGATTCTCCCGCCGGCTACCTGCGCAAGCCGCAGATACTGGCCCGTGAGAGCGTAGCCAAAAGCCGCTTGTTTCATATTGAGTCGCTGGATTTACGCTTCTCGAACGGCGAGGAGCGCCAGTTTGAGCGTTTAACCGGCGCCGACCGTGGTGCGGTAATGATTGTGGCCATGCCTGACCCTGACCATGTGTTGCTGATACGCGAGTACGCGGCAGGTTTTGAAGACTACGTATTAACGCTTCCCAAAGGATTGGTGGACCCGGGCGAGGATGTTATTACCGCGGCTAACCGTGAATTGATGGAAGAGTGCGGCTTTGGTGCTCACTGCATCGAGCCTTTAGTTGAGCTTTCACTGGCCCCCAACTATATGCGCCATCGCATGCAGGTATTAATCGCGACCGACCTGTATGCCAAACGGCTGCCGGGCGATGAGCCAGAGCCGCTTATTGTCGAGACCCACCCCATCGAAGAGCTGCCTGCCCTTTTGCTACGCGACGATTTTCATGAAGCCCGTGCCATAGCCGCCCTGTATATCGCCCGCGATAAATTACGTGACGAGAAGCGCCAGGACGCTGCTGATTTGTTGTGAGGCAATGTCGGCCCCGCCTTTCAGCACGGGCCCCGATTTTCGAATCCAGTAAGAATCGTAGCGCGTGGTAACGTTTTGCGAGGAACGAGTAAATAAGGCACCCGCGAGTGGCGGCGCAAGCCGCCTTGGCTTGTGCCTCCGTACTATTGCACCCCGCCACCCAACCCCGGCAACGCTTCGCGTTGCTCTCGCGGGTGCGCTGCGCTTACCACGCGCTACGAATTTGCGCTATTTTCGGATCCAGCAAGAATCGTAGCGCGTGGTAACGTTTTGCGAGGAACGAGTAAATAAGGCACCCGCGAGTGGCGGCGCAAGCCGCCTTGGCGTTGTCGCCGTGCCTGTATCCATGCTTTGTAACGCACCACCTGGCAACGCTTCGTGTTGCTCCCGCGGGTGCGCTGGCGCTTACCACGCGCTACGAATTTGCGCTATTTTTGGATCCAGCAAGAATTGTAGCGCGTGGTAACGTTTTGCGAGGAACGAGTAAATAAGGCACCCGCGGGTGGCGGCGCAAGCCGCCTTGGCTTGTGCCTCCGTGTTTATGTCTATGCTATTGCACCCCGCCACACAACCCCGGCAGCGCTTCGCACTGCTCCCGCGGGTGCGCTGCGCTTACCACGCGCTACGAATTTGCGCTACTTTCGAATCCAGCAAGAATCGTAGCGCGTGGTAACGTTTTGCGAGGAACGAGCAAATAAGGCACCCGCGGGTGGCGGCGCAAGCCGCCTTGGCTTGTGCCTCCGTGTTTATGTCTATGCTATTGCACCCCGCCACACAACCCCGGCAGCGCTTCGCACTGCTCCCGCGGGTGGCGGCGCAAGCCGCCTTGGCTTGTGCCTCCGTGCTTATGCTTTTGTACCTCATCACCCAGCAACGCTTCGCGTTGCTCTCGCGGGTGCGCTGCGCTTACCACGCGCTACAAATTTGCGCTACTTTCAAATCCAGCAAGAATCGTAGCGCGTGGTAACGTTTTGCGAGGAACGAGTAAATAAGACACCCGCGAGTGGCGGCGCCAAGCCGCCTTGGCTTGTGCCTCCGTGCTTATGTCTATGCTTTGCACTTCATCACCTAGCAACGCTGCGCGCTGCTCCCGCGGGTGCGCTGCGCTTACCACGCGCTACGAATTTGCGCTATTTTCGGACCTAGCGAGAATTGTAGCGCGTGGTAACGTTTTGCGAGGAACGAGTAAATAAGGCACCCGCGGGTGGCGGCGCAAGCCGCCTTGGCTGTGCCTCCGTGCTTATGTCTATGCTATTGCACCCCGCCACCCAACCCCGGCAACGCTTCGCGTTGCTCTCGCGGGTGCGCTGGCGCTTACCACGCGCTACGAATTTGCGCTATTTTCGAATCCAGCGAGAATCGTAGCGCGTGGTAACGTTTTGCGAGGAACGAGTAAATAAGGCACCCGCGTGAAGCGGGTGCTGACTTTCATGTTGGGTTAAAAGTGGGGTTTAAGCGCTATCCAGCGGCGTTGGCGGTAGCTATCCTGCCCCGCTTCCAAAAGCGTCATCGAGCGTAGCGCGGCTTCGATATCTACCGGTAGCGCAGCACGGCCTTGAAGAGCCTCGACGATTCCTTGGTAATAGGCCAGGTAGTTACCCGGCTGAGTAGGATGCTCATGGCTTGTCAGTGATGCCTTTTCATCCTCCCCATCGCGTAGCGTCAACGTGCCTGGGGTATCTTCTCCCCAATTAACAGCAGGCACCTCCCCTGCTTTCAGGCGATCTTCTTGAGGGTCCAGACCGTATTTTATATAGCTGCCTTGCGTGCCATGTATCCGAAAACGTGGTGTCGCTTCGGCCACTAGCGCACTGGCACTTAACTGAACACGCCGGTCATCGTAGGCCAGTAGCGCGAGAAAATCGTCATCGGCTTGCGCGCCCTCGCGGCGAGTACCCAGCTCCAGCAAAATGGCGTTGGGCATCCCGAACAGCTCACATGCCTGATCTAGCAGGTGTGGCCCTAGGTCAAACCAGAGACCGCCACCCGCCGTGGCTTTCTCGCGCCAGCGGTCACGTACTTCTGGTTTGAACCTATCAAAGCGCGACTCGAAACCGGTCACACGTCCTAGCGTGCCTGTCTCAAGCAAAGCCTTAACCGTTAAAAAATCGCTATCCCAACGGCGATTATGAAACACCGAGATCAAACGCTCTTTCACCACGGCCAGCGATTTTAACTGCTTGGCTTCTGACAGCGTCACGGTAAACGGTTTATCCACCACCACGTGCTTGCCCGCAGAAAGTGCCATTTTGGCAAGCTGAAAGTGGGTATCGTTGGGGGTAGGAATCACAATAAGGTCAATATCGTAACGCTGGCATAATGCCCGCGCCTCACTCTCGACCTCTACATCAGGCAAATCCGCCTGCACCTTAGCGGCGTCGCTTGAGGACACCGCGACCAAATCCAGGCCTTCCGTGGCCTGAATGAGCGGTACATGAAACGTTTTACTCGCGAACCCATAACCTACCAGGCCCACATTGATCGTTGCTTTCATAATGCTCCTTGCGAACGTTTAATCGAGCTTGGAAAGATCGCGCACCGCTCCTTTGTCAGCGGACGTCGCTAACAGTGCATAGGCCTTTAGCGCAGGCGTCACTTTGCGGGGGCGCTGCTCGACCGGTTTCCAAGCCTCTTTTCCTTTGGCATCCATCGCTTCGCGACGAGCGGTAAGCTCAGCATCGGAAAGCTTGACGTTAATCGTGCGATTGGGGATATCAATGATGATGGTATCGCCCTGCTCCACCAGGCCGATTGCACCGCCCGCTGCCGCTTCCGGCGATACGTGGCCAATGGACAAACCGGATGTCCCCCCCGAGAAGCGACCATCGGTCAGTAGCGCGCAGGCTTTGCCCAGCCCTTTGGATTTAAGGTATGAGGTTGGATACAGCATTTCCTGCATGCCGGGACCGCCTTTAGGGCCTTCGTAGCGAATCACCACGACATCACCCTCTTTTACCTTGCCATCCAGTACGTTGGCGACCGCCTGGTCCTGGGACTCCACGACGTGGGCCGTGCCTTCAAACAGTAGGATCGAATCATCAACACCGGCGGTTTTGACCACACAGCCGTCCAGCGCGATGTTGCCGTAAAGCACGGCCAAGCCGCCCTGGGTTGAGAACGCGTGCTCCAGGTTACGGATACAGCCAGTCGCTCGGTCACCGTCCAGGCTTGGCCAGCGCGTGCTTTGCGAGAAGGCCGTCTGGGTGGGCACTCCACCAGGACCTGCTTTAAAGAACTCAACCACTTCCGGGCTGGGTGAGCGCATGATGTCCCACTCGTCCAGCGCGGTCTTGAGACTATCACCGTAAACCGTGGGCACCGAGGTATCCAGCACGCCCGCGCGATCAAGCTCACCCAGGATCGCCATGATGCCACCCGCCCGGTGCACATCTTCAATGTGGTACTTCTGGGTGTTGGGCGCCACTTTACACAGTTGAGGCACTTCACGGGAAAGCTGATCGATATCCGACATGGTGAAGTCGACTTCCGCTTCTTGCGCGGCCGCCAGCAGGTGCAAAATGGTATTGGTGGAACCGCCCATGGCGATATCCAGGGTCATCGCGTTACGAAAAGCGGCTTTCGAGCCAATCGCGCGAGGCAGCAGGTGCGTCTCATTGCCTTCGTAGTAACGCTTAGCCAGCTCAACAATCTTGTGGCCCGCGTTTTCAAACAGACGACGACGGTCCGAGTGTGTCGCCAGCACAGTGCCGTTACCCGGCAGCGCCAGGCCGAGCGCTTCGGTCAGACAGTTCATTGAATTGGCGGTAAACATGCCTGAGCAGCTGCCGCAAGTGGGACAAGCGCTACGCTCAACTTCGGCCAGCGTTTCATCATCCACGCTGTCGTCAGCCGCCATTACCATGGCGTCTACCAAATCCAGGCCATGATTTAACAGCTTGGTTTTGCCGGCTTCCATGGGTCCGCCTGAGACAAAGACGACCGGAATATTCAGGCGCATAGCAGCCATCAACATGCCAGGGGTAATCTTGTCGCAGTTGGAGATACATACCAACGCATCGGCACAGTGCGCGTTACACATGTACTCAACGCTGTCGGCGATAATGTCGCGGCTGGGCAGCGAGTACAGCATGCCATCGTGGCCCATCGCGATGCCGTCATCGACGGCAATAGTGTTGAATTCCTTGGCTACGCCACCGGCTTTCTCAATTTCACGCGCCACCAGTTGGCCCATATCTTTCAGGTGGACGTGACCGGGGACAAATTGGGTAAACGAGTTGGCGACCGCGATAATAGGTTTGTGAAAATCGTCATCTTTCATACCCGTGGCGCGCCATAAAGCGCGGGCGCCAGCCATATTGCGGCCAGCGGTGGTCGTACGGGAGCGATACTCAGGCATAGTGTCCTCTACATCTTTTTTTTGGCCCGCTGCCAACTCGGCGGTGGGCAGGTGAATCCAGCATCCATGATTGTGGCATGAGCGCTGCTCACAGACCAGATGTAGTATCCGACGAGATTTATCCGCTGACGCGTTTCTAAAATGCCACCTTGGAGGGTGGCATCTATCCCGTAAGGGAGTGTTGAGGCGTTAGATGCTTAAAACTCTTCCCACTGGTCGTGCTGAGGCTGGGCGGCGAGTTTATTAGGCGCGGCATTACTGGCGGCGGACAGCTGCCTGGTTGTTTTCTGCTGAGCCTTATGCGTAAACGAAAGCTTATCGCGGGCGGCTTTGGCACTCTCTTCTTGAAAACCTTTTAACCGGAACGCATCGACCACGTTGGCCAGCTCAAAGGCCTCTAGCGCCAGATTGTCGGCTGACGCCGCGATTGACTGCACTTTTGATGCATTTTGCTGTGTCACATGGTCCATTTCAGCAACGGCTGAATTAATTTGTCCGATACCGCTGCTCTGCTCATTAGAGGCTGCACTAATGGATTCCATTAACACGCTGACACGGTTTACCTGCTGCATCACATTTTCAATGGCGCGCTCTGCCTGCTCTACAGCACTCCGCCCGCCACTGACCTCTTGAGTAGTACTGTCGATCATCTTGCGGATCTCCTGGGAGGCCGTCGCGCTCCGCCCCGCTAGATTACGCACTTCGCTAGCGACAACGGCAAAGCCGCGGCCATGATCGCCCGCGCGGGCCGCTTCGACAGAGGCATTGAGCGCCAGTATGTTGGTCTGAAACGCAATGCCATCAATCACGCTGATCATTTCGGTCATTTTTTCTGCGCTTTGGGCAATGCGCTGCATACGCTCAACCAGGGCTTCCATCTGTTTGCCGGTATCGCGTGTGCTGTCGGCATTTTGCATGGCAAGCTCGGTTGCCTGACGCGCGTTTTCAGTATTCTGCTGCACGGTGGAGGTCATCTCTTCCATGCTGGCAGCGGTTTGCTGAAGCGATGATGCTTGCTGCTCGGTCCGTGATGAAAGCTCTTCGTTTTCAGCAGCAATCTGCCTAACGGCCGGGGTCACGATCGACACTCGGCTATCCAGATCAGTGACGATACTGGCCAAACTAAAGCGCATGGTATCCAGTGAGTAGAGCAGCTCCCCGAGCTCATCGTGGCTAGTTTGCTTGTTGCTGGCCGCCAGGTTCCCTGCCGCAATCTGAAAGGTCAGGTGGCGCGCACCCGCTAAGCCGTTGAGTACATTGCGTAGATTGACGTCCTCCCCGCCCTAAAGGACGGGGATTCCAACTTCTTGAGGGCAACGTCCTGCCCCGAGGCTGAGGATATTCCGGGCCGCATTCACGTCCCGGTCGTGGAGTACACCACACTCCACGCACTCCCAGCCCCTTACTCGCAACCCGTTGACGCCCTGCGGCCCGCTAAGCGAGCCGCACGACGAACAGGCGCGGGTGGTGTTGGTTTCGCGAACGACCTTGAAGACGATGCCTGCGTGAGCGCATTTATATTCCAGCATCGTTTTCAGTTGTGACCAGCCAGCGTCGTAGACGCTTTTGGCCATCTTGGTCTTCGCGAGCTTGGTTGAGGAAACATCGCCCACGACGATTTCGCCGTACTGGTTGACGAGTTTCCGGGAAAACTTGTGCTGCGCGTCCTGGCGACGGTTCTTGATCTTGGCGTGAATAGCCTTTACCCGCCGCTTGTTACGCGCACGTTGGGCTGTCGCCAACTGGTCTTCCATGCGGCGGTAGAAGCGGCTATTTTCCAGCCTTCCTCCATCGCTACAGGTGGCCACATCCTTGAGCCCAAGGTCGATGCCAACGGCGCCCTGCCCAAGCGTCGGCTGCACGTCCACCTCGACCGCAGCATTGAAATACCACCGGCCCCGGCTATCTTCATTGAAACTGCCGGCACGGAACTTGTATGTCGACAGGCCGTAGCTATCCCACACCTTGAAGTAGGTGCCGTTGTGAAATACCTGCCCGTTCTTCCACTTGGCCGCGCCGGTATTGACCGGAATCCAGCCAAGTGAGCGGCGTACACCGCCGGACTTGCGCCAATTCAGGCGGGGCTTTTTGAACTGCTTGCGGCGGGCAACGTATTCAGCAGCGATGCATTGCAGCGTTTGGCTGTGCAGGCCGAGGTCCTTGCCAGCACCCTTGGTATAGGGATGCATGTCGTAGGCAGACAGAAACAGACCTTTCTCCCGAATGGCTCGAGAAGACAGTTCGTTGAGGTAGTTCCAAACAAAATTCACGCTGCGGGCCATGCGGTTAAGCTCGGCGGCGTGTTTGTCCTTCACTCGAACCTTGAGGGTCTTGGTCTGCTTCATGGCTTCGAATATACTTGGTCTATGGAAACCAAACAAGCTATCAGAACAGGAAGACACTGCGTTTTTAAACTCCATGCCCATTTGGTCTTTGTCACCAAGTATCGGGGCAAGGTGTTCACCGGCGCGCATCTCAACTCCCTCGAATTGCTTTTCGACCGAGTGTGTCGGGACTTCGAGGCGGAGCTACAGGAGTTCAACGGTGAAACCGATCACGTCCATTTGCTTGTCAACTTTCCACCCAAAGTGGCGGTATCCAAGCTGGTGAATAGTTTGAAGGGGGTATCCAGCCGGCGGATGAAGTTACTACACCCTGAACTGGTGCAGCCCGCCTACCGGAAGAACTCGCTGTGGAGTCCAAGCTACTTTGCGGGAAGTGTCGGAGGCGCCCCCCTGAGCATGGTCAAACAGTATATTGAGCAACAATCGAGGCCGGACTAGGGACGCTCTCGCGCCCCTCGCTATCCATCCTCGCACTAGAAGTACGAGGTTTTTCGCGATGTTCGATAAGAAAATATGTTTTAAATCATCTACCCTCGCTCAGCCCTTCCCTGGCGTATGTTTCAATTCTTAAAGACAACGTTAGCTACGTCTTTATAGCGGTTAGCGAAGTGTACCGTCATACCTTTCTTAAGATAATCAGGAAGTTCTTCGTAATCGCGGCGGTTGGCCTCGGGCAGTATCACCTCAAAAATGTCGCTACGCCGGGCAGCAATCACTTTCTCACGAATGCCGCCAACAGGAAGCACCTGACCGGTCAGGGTGAGCTCTCCCGTCATTGCCAGTGGCCGCGTAATGGGCTGATGCTTGGCGAGCGAGAGTAGCGCGGTGGTCATGGTGACACCCGCCGAAGGGCCATCCTTGGGTGTTGCGCCCTCGGGCACATGCAGGTGAACAAACGCTGAATCAAAGAAGTCAGTATCGGCGCCATACTCCCGCAGGTGGCCCAGAGTGTAGCTGTAGGCAATGTTGGCAGACTCTTTCATGACATCGCCAAGCTTACCGGTTAGCTTGAACCCCCGGTCCAGCGCGTGAACTTTACCCGCTTCAATGGGCAAGGTAGCCCCGCCCATTGATGTCCAGGCAAGCCCTGTCACCACGCCTTCGCCTTTGAGGGCTTTTTCCTTACGGAAAAGAGGCGCTCCCAAAAACTCCTCCAGGTTATTGACCGAAATCTTGACGGTTTCGATCTCCTCTTCCAGGAGCTTAACCGCCGCTTTACGTACAATACGGTGAAGCTGCTTTTCGAGTTGCCGAACGCCAGCCTCACGGGCGTAGCCTTCAATAACCTGCTTTAACGCCGCCTCGGTTAAGTTGATGCGCTTTTTAGGCATGTTATTGCGCTTAAGAAGCTTCGGCCACAGGTGGTGCTTGGCAATCGCCTGCTTCTCTTCCGCGATATAACCTGAAAGGCGAATTTGCTCCATGCGGTCCAAAAGCGGGCCGGGGATCGAGTCCAGCGTGTTGGCCGTGCAGATAAACAGCACCTTGGAAAGGTCCATCCGGACATCCAGATAGTGGTCCAGGAAGTCGACATTCTGCTCAGGGTCTAACACCTCAAGCAGCGCTGAGGCGGGGTCCCCCTGGAACGACTGCCCCAGCTTGTCGATTTCATCCAGCATGATCACCGGGTTCTCGACTTCGACTTCTTTAAATGCCTGCACCAGCTTACCGGGCATGGCGCCCACATAGGTACGGCGATGGCCCTTAATCTCGGCTTCATCGCGCATTCCGCCGACAGAAAAACGATAAAACTCGCGGCCCAGCGCCTCTGCGATAGAGCGGCCAATAGACGTCTTACCAACCCCTGGCGGGCCTACCAGCAGTACGATGGAACCGCCTACATCGCCTTTAAATGTGCCTTCCGCGAGGAACTCGACAATACGTTCTTTCACGTCCTGCAAACCATCGTGATCGCGGTTTAACACTTCACGCGCATGGCTTAGGTCAAGCTTATCCTGGCTGGTGACCCCCCAGGGCAATGACGTTAGCCAATCCAGGTAGTTGCGGGTCGTACCGTACTCGGGTGACCCGGTTTCCAGCACGCTTAGCTTATTCAGCTCATCATCGATACGGCTCTGGACACGCTCGGGAACGACCAGCGACTCCAAACGGCCTTTAAAGGTATCAACGTCGTTTTCGCGGTCATCCTTGGAAATACCCAGCTCACGCTGAATGACCTTTAACTGCTCGCGCAGGAAGAATTCACGCTGCCGATCCTGCATTTGCGCATTAACCTGCTCACTGATCTCGCTTTGCAGTTGCGCGACTTCAATTTCCTTACGCAGCAGTGGCAGCACCTTGTGCATCCGCTCTTCTACCGGCAACGTATTCAGCACATCCTGAAGCTCAGGGCCTTTGGCTGACGTAATCGCGGCGGCAAAATCGGTAAGGGGGCCTGGCTGATGAGGGCTAAAGCGGTTCAGATAGTGCTTTAACTCTTCGCCATACAGCGGATTAATCGGCAGCAACTCTTTGATGCCGTTAATAATCGCCATGGCATACGCACGCGTCTCCTCGTTTTCCGCATCAACAGGCTCTTTGGGATAGGTAACTTCAACGAGATACGGCGGCTCTTTAGACAACCAGCGTTTGATTTGAAAACGCTGCACGCCTTGGGCAATAAACTGAATCTGCTGGTCCTCGCCCTTTAGTTTATGCACTTTAACGGCGGTGCCAATCTCGGGAAAATCGTCGTGACCCAACGACTCCACACCGCCCTCGCCCACAAAGGCAACGCCCAATGTTTTATGAGGCGTATTGCCTACGCGACGCATGGTCTCTTCCCAGCGTTCACGATTAATGACCAGTGGCTGAACCTGGGCGGGGAAAAAAGGGCGGTTATGAATGGGCAGTAAATAAATGCGTTCAGGCAGCATATCACTGGCAGGAACCAACGAGTTTGTCCGCTCGCCATCGGAGCGATGATGCTCTTCTTCACCTATATGGTCAGTCTCAGCAGATGACGGGACATCTTCTCCCAGCCAGCCGAGATTGTCGTCATCGCGGTCGTACTCCTGGTCGCTCATATACCCTCCGGTAAACAGTGACTAGCGGATATACCGCTTAGCATTGCTTATGGAATGCGGGCAACAGGCTTAAACTTCAACCCTTGGCGCCGTCTATTGCGACCAGAGGTCCGGCATGGGACGACCGTTAACACGCCACTTCCCGCGTATCACGTCAAACTGCAGCTCACGGGTTCCTAACGGCAAGCCCAGCCATAAGGCAACTACCGTCGGTGCATCATGCCAAATAAAATCGCCGTCAAGGCGTTCAAGCCAACGGGCACGCTCTTCCTGCTTATCAAGCAAAGTGACATTGAGCTGATCCAGCTTTCGAGCATCGAAGAAGAGCGCGCCATCAGCGTCAACGCGAAGCCCCAGCAGCGGGCTATCCACATCTACGGTGATAACATCCAATCGCGGAGAGTCACTCAATATTTGCAGTAGGTCAGGTTCAAGTCGGGATAACAACCCCTCGGCCATCGGCAAGCTGGCATCTCCCCAAGCAGCCTCCTGGCGCAGCCGACGGATAGCCTGACGTATCGCATCAGCGTTAAGGCGTGATAGCTCCATGGCAATATGCCCATTAAGCAGCGCCGTATCGGGTGCCTCCGTAGGCACCATAACGTCGCCCATAATGAGTTCGCCAGTGAGACGCAATTCACTTTCATCCAGCACCATGTAGCTGTGTATATCCAGCGGTGCCAGTTTTACGTCATAGGCTGGGTAGTGAAGTGACAAGGCATCAACATGCAGATGGTCGCGCTGAGCGAAGTGGTGGGCATCTTCAATATAGGTGTAACGGCTTTCAAGCAGCAGCGGTCCCAGGGTTAACTGTGCCGCGCCATCGGTTAGCGCCAACTGGTCCATACGAACGCGTAATCGCCAATCGCCAAACACGCCCTCCAACCGCAGCCGCCCTCCACGGACCTCAAGCTCCCGCCCGCTTTGCTGAATAATAAACGGCGCCAGCGCCAGCTGTAGCTCACTATGCCCACTAAGCGTGTGGTAACGGCCTTTCCAACGTGGTGCAGAGGTGGCAGTCACCTCCCCTACCGCCTGCTGTAACGCCGAATCCAGCCGGGGCAGAAACGTACCTTCAACGTCCGTGCTTAAAATACCGTGACGTGCACGGTAAGTAAGCTCCAACTGCCAGGGGCGTCCCAGCAAGGGGGAAAGCAGCAGGCGACCCTGAGAACTTAACCACCCCTGGCTGCGCTCGACGCGAGACACGCGCCACTCGCCCCGTGCCTCCAGGTCTTCCAGCGCTTGGCGGAGGCTGCGCTCAAACAGCACGCTGGATAGCAGTTGCCCCACCATCCAAACAATGGCTAATGCGGCCAAAATAGGGACAATTAAGCGTTCCTTGCGCATGCCATCTCCTTGAGCAACCGCACGAATAGGAAGTGAGTGTTGCCCAGTGTCACCTGCGGTTGCGTTTTAGTGCAACCAATACCATAAGTGCATGGTGCTCCAGGCATAGATCCCGGCCATGACATCATCAATCATGATGCCAAAGCCACCAGCCACTCGTCGGTCAGCCCAGCGGATAGGCCAAGGCTTAAACACATCAAAAATACGAAAAACAATAAACCCCCACAGCGCCGCCTCCCAGGAGAAGGGAACGGCAGCCATGGTGATCCAGTAGCCGACAAACTCATCCCACACAATGCCGGAATGATCATGCACCCCTAAATCGTGTGATGTTTTATCACAGAGCCAAACGCCAATCACAAAGGCCACGAACACGATGCCCAAATACCAGCCCAAGGGCAGGTCCGCCATAATCCAGTAGAAAGGAATAGCGGCCAGCGTGCCAAAGGTGCCTGGCGCCCAGGGCACCGTTCCACTGCCTAAACCAAACGCAAAAAAATGCGTTGGGCGACGCCACACACTTGGTGGTGCACGGTTCATGGCGCCCCCTCATTAAAATGCTGCCAGCCAGTCCCCAGGTTCGGTGCAATCCCTTTTACACCCAACGTGTCGCTGCATTGGCCAATCACGGTTAAGGGCAGCCCCAGCTTGCCAAGCGCGCGCTGCGCGCTGGCAACGTTCTCAGCCGGCAGAGTAACCAATAGTTCATAATCGTCCCCCCCCGAGAGCGCAGCGTTGCAGGCAGCGTCACGGCCAAGACTACTTTCCAGCGCCTCCGCCAGCGGCAGCGATGTCATATCGAGCGTCGCCCCAACACCTGACGCCTTGCGTAGATGACCAAGGTCCGCCAGCAGCCCGTCAGAAATATCAATAGCGGCGGAGGCTAGCCCTCGAAGCGCTACACCTGCGGCCAAGCGCGGTTCAGGCAGGAGATAACGACGCAGCAAGGGGTGCTGAAGATCACGCTCGCCACGCTGCCAAAGAGCTAACCCACCCGCCCCGCCGCCCAGGGCGCCAGTCACGGCGATCATATCGCCAGGCGCTGCCCCGGCGCGGGTCAAGGCATGCCCCGTCGGCGCCTCGCCCATCACGGTAACGCCAATCGTAAGCGCACCTGAGGTAACATCGCCACCGGCCAAGGTGGTGGCTTGGCGCTGACAAAGCGTATGAAACCCCTTGGCGAACGCTTCAAGCCAGGCATGAATCGCGTGATCATTGGCAAACGTACGCTGATCAAGCGTGAGCGCCATAAAGCACCAGCGAGGGTCTGCCCCCATGGCCGCCAAATCGCTTAATGCGACGGCGAGCGAGCGATGCCCCACCGTAAAGGCGGGCGCATCCTGCGGGAAGTGAACATCAACGACAGAGGTATCAACGCTCACCGCTAGTTGATGACCCGCTTTAGGCACTAACAGGGCAGCGTCGTCGCCACCACCCAGTGCGACACCATCTGCCGGGAGTGGCGCTTGCGACGGCATCAGATAACGGCGAATCAAATCAAATTCAGCAAGCACAAAGGCCCCTTAACCACAGTACCAGACGGCGCGCCGTTACAGGCGGCGGGCGCTGACCTCGGCACTTCGCAAGCGGTTAGCCAGCTTGTCGAGAATACCATTTACGTATTTATGGCCGTCGGTTGCGCCAAAGGATTTGGCCAGTTCAACGCCTTCGTTAATCACCACGCGATACGGCACTTCCATACGGCGAGAAAGCTCATAGGCGCCCAAGCGTAGAATAGCCAGTTCGACGGCGTCCAGGTCTTCCAGACGGCGATCCAGCAACGGTGATATTTCGCGATCCAGCTCGGTCTTATAGCGTGCCGTATTGTGCAAAAGCTCATGAAAGAGTGCCTTGTCAGCAATCTCCATTACCTTAACCCAATTTTCATGATCTTCCAGATCGTCATCGGCGACCTGGCTGCGGAACTCGGCTTCAACGGCGGTGATTGATTTACCCGTCATCTGCCACTGGTAAAGACCCTGGACGGTAAGCTCACGGGCAGCATGGCGGCTCTGCTGGGCAGCAGAGGCCTTACGCTCACGGCGCTCGCTCATTGTGACTCTCCTAGCGGTAACGCACGCAGCAATGAGACCATCTCCATCGCGGCCATTGCAGCTTCCGTTCCTTTATTACCCGCTTTGGTACCCGCACGCTCAATTGCCTGCTCGATGGACTCAACGGTTAAAACGCCATTGGCAACCGGTGTATCAAACTCCAGCTGCAAATGGTTGATAGCCGTATTACAGCCGCCCGCCACGTACTCAAAGTGCGGCGTACCGCCACGAATAACCGCGCCCAGCGCAATCACTGCATCAGGTTTCATGACCTTCAGAACACGCTTCACAGCGAGCGGCAATTCCCAGGCGCCCGGCACGTGAACAAGGTGAATGTTTTCGGCGTCTACGCCATGACGCGTCAAACTATCAATCGCGCCTTCTACAAGGCTATCAACCACATGGTGATTGAACCGGCCAACCACAATAACGTAGCGACCATCGACGTCGACAAACGTGCCTTCTACTTGAGAGAGGGATTGCATCAATTTATTCCTGCTGAGAAATTGGCTCACACGTGATGTCATCAGGCCCCACAAGCTCGACCACTTCAAGGTCGAAGCCCGAGAGCGCTGAAAATTTCCACGGTGAGCTTAGTAGCCGCATCTTACCTACCCCTAGATGGCGTAGAATTTGCGAGCCAGTACCAATCGTTAAATAGTTGCCTGTGCCATCAGATTCACTGGTGCGCGGGGTGCGCACACGATCTAAAAACACATCCAACTGGTCTTTCAAATCCTGATGTGGGCGGCCGTCATCAATAAGCACCAGCACACCGGCGGAAGAACCCGCGACCTCTTCCAGGGCACGATGGGCATTCCAGCGCCCCTGATCATCTTTCGCCAAACCAAGCACGTCACGCAACGTATCGGCTAAATGAACGCGTACGGTCGTGGTCTGCTCGGGCGCGGGCTGCCCTTTCACCAGCGCCAAATGATGCGCGCCTTGAATACGATCACGAAAAACATGCAACGCCAGCTCGCCCTGGGACGTCATTACCGTTGATGTTTCAACATGGTCAACGGTTTGCTCATGAATAATACGGTAATGAATCAAGTCGGCAATGGTACCGACTTTGATACCATGCTGTAGGGCAAACGCCTCAAGCTCTGGGCGGCGCGCCATACTGCCATCATCGTTCATCACTTCACAAATGACACCGCTGGGGTCACAGCCCGCCAGCGCTGCCAAATCACAGGCCGCCTCGGTATGGCCTGCACGACGCAACACACCGCCGGGCTCAGCCATTAACGGAAAAATGTGCCCCGGCTGAACAAGGTCGGTCGGTTTGGCATAAGGCGCACAGGCCGCTTGAACCGTCCGCGCCCGGTCTGCCGCAGAAATACCCGTGGTCACGCCCTGGGTTGCTTCAATAGAGAGCGTGAACTTGGTACCAAACCCTGAGCCATTGTCGCGCACCATCAACGGCAGGTTAAGCTGCTCGCACCGTTCGCGCGTCATCGGCATACAAATCAGGCCACGGGCAAACCGCGCCATAAAGTTGATATGCTCGGCCTGCACTTTTTCGGCCGCCATGATGATATCGCCTTCATTTTCGCGACCCTCATCATCCATAAGGATGACCATCTTGCCTTGGCGGATATCGTCTACCAGTTCAGCAATAGAGGCTAAGCCCCCCGAGGAAGAATTCACCATGGAAGCTCCTAAATATGAGTTCGCAGCGTATGCGATGCCGCGCAACACTGGGGCTGCGCACTACGTAACCATCGTACCGCCAACATTGATAACAATAAGCGGGCAACCATCAAAAACCGATAGCAGCACTGAATTACAACACAACTAATTGCAATACGGATAATTGCGACACGGTTAATTGCGACACGATCAATTGCGACAGAGTACCTTGCTATCGCCGCCTGCGCTAGTCGGGCTCTGGTGAGGCAATAATACGCCAATCTCGCCCTATCGCTCGTATATCATGAATGCTTAAACGCCGCTGATCCGCCATTTGTGAAAGCCCAGGTAGCGCAAAGAGCGGTTTTGCCTCACCCCCCAATAACGTGGGTGCCACAAAAAGCTGCAACTCATCCACCAATCTGGCATCCAGCAGCGCACCAGCGAGCGTGGCACCTGTCTCCACCAGCAGCTCGTTGACCTGTTCGTTTTCAGCCAGCCAGCCAAGCAATTCGCCCAGCGGAAGACGCCCATCGCTCCCCGCCTCAAACACATGCACCTCTGCGCCAGCCGCCGTTAACTTGGCGCGTTTTTCTGGCGAGTGTGCGGGCGTGGTCATTATTAAGGTACGGCCAGGCTCACGTAAACAGGCCGCCGCTAAAGGCAGGCGCAAACGCGTATCCACAATAACGCGCAGTGGCTGACGTAACGCCACGATGTCAGCGTTCGCTACTTGCAGTTGATCAGCCCGCAGCGTCAACCGTGAATCATCCATAATGATCGAGTCAACGCCACTCAAAATAGCGCTCGAACGCGCACGTAGGCGCTGAACATGACTGCGCGCTTCAGGACCCGTTATCCACTGCGACTCACCCGACCCCATCGCCGTACGCCCATCCAAACTCATGGCCATTTTTAGACGCACAAAGGGTCGTTTACGCTGCATACGAGCGATAAAACCAGGATTTAACGCCCGTGCATCTTGCTCTAACAAGCCGATTTGCACGTCGATACCGGCCGCCTTTAGTAGCTCAATTCCTTGCCCACTGACCTGCGGATTAGGGTCGACCATGGCGACCACGACACGTGCCACCTGGGCGTTTTTAAGCGCCAACGCACATGGCCCTGTCCGCCCTGTATGAAAACAGGGCTCTAACGTGACGTAAGCCGTCGCCCCTTTGGCCTTGTCACCCGCGGCATTGAGCGCATGAACTTCCGCATGCGGCTCGCCCGCCTGCACATGAAACCCCTCCCCCACAATATGCCCGGGCTGGCCAGGCGGCTGCTGTACAATGACGCAGCCTACGCGCGGATTAGGGTCAGTGGTATAAAGCCCTTGCCTGGCTAATTGCAAGGCACGCGCCATATAGCGGTGGTCAGCGTCGCTAAACGCGGCAACGGTACTCATTACGTATCTTCCTTATCACGCTCCGATGGCAAAGAGGGCTCTTGGGAGAGACGATCAATTTCAGCGCGAAACTCGTCTATGTCCTGGAACTTACGATAGACCGAGGCAAACCGGATATACGCCACCTGATCCAGGTTGCTTAATGCCTGCATCACGGACTCACCAATATCACGCGCATTGATTTCACGATCGCCTCGGGCGCGCAGGGTTTGGCGAATACGCTCAACTGCCGCTTCAATAGCTTCAGCGCTGACCGGGCGCTTCTCTAAGGCGCGTAACATTCCGGCACGTAGCTTTACTTCATTAAAGCTTTCGCGCGAGCCATCCGACTTTACAACTCTTGGCATCAAAAACTCTGCCGTTTCATAGGTAGTAAAGCGCTCCTGGCAACTGGCACACTGTCGGCGCCGACGCACCTGATCACCCTCCGCTACCAAACGCGAATCAGTCACTCGAGTATCATTAGCACCACAAAAAGGGCAATGCATAGCGGTCAACCTGTTGTCAGTCCGTGCTGTAAGCCGCACGAGTAAGCATGTTATAACCTGTTATCACTCACTGTTTTTCAAGACTGTTCTCAAACGCGTTTTCATCCATCAATCGACCCAAACGTTATGTCTGCAGCGTTTAAGCGCGGACCATGATGCAATAACAGCAGTGTCTAGCCCGTCATTGTAACGATTTGACACACACGCTGCATTGGTTCAATACATGGGATTAATGAATCCAGAAAACACAATGCATTGTATGCGCTACCGGCATCAACATGGCCACTTTTTCGTAGCGCGGCGTCTCTGTTTCAAGTGCTATGCCCCAATTCCAACAAACACCCCTCCGAGGTGTTTGTGTATGCTTCGGTGGCAGGCTCTGATAGGTTAGCGTCACTTATTATGCTCCTTATGCAAGGATGTTGTGATGCCGCTTACCCTCCGTATGCTTAACGTCTCTTTTAAAAAACGCAATGCTTTTAAAACCTCCACAGCCCTCAGCGGCTTGCTACTGTTCGCAGGCTTCAACATCAGCCACGCTAACGCGCTGCCTGCACCGGTGCAGGCATTGGCTGACCAGGGCTGGGAAATTCACGGCCAGTTTGACGCGCCAGGTGGGCTAAGCGGGTTTGGTGCGAGCGCCCAAGGCCAGGAAATAGCCATTTATTTAACACCCGATGGTGAGCACGCGATTGTCGGCACGCTAACGGATCACCAGGGCGAGAACCTGACGGAAGCCCAGCTGGACCAGCATGTCCGCGCAGTGTTGGAAGCCGAAACATGGCAACTACTCGAAGATAGTCACTGGATACAGGATGGCAGCACCGAAGCCCCCAGGGTGATATACACCTTCACGGATGCCAACTGCCCCTACTGTCAGGCATTTTGGAAGAAAACCCGCCCGTGGGTAGAGGCAGGCGAGGTACAGTTACGCCATATCATGGTGGGCATTTTAGCGCCTGATAGCCCTGCCAAAGCCGCCACGCTGCTGGCGGCTGATGACCCAAGTGCCGCCCTCAAGCGTCATGAAGAGGGGGAAGCAATAACAGCCAGCGCACAGCCCCGTGATATTGAAGAGCAGGTGTACACGAATAACCAGCTGTTTGACGCATTAGGACTTTACGCAACGCCCACCAGCGCTTTTCAGCGTGAAGTAGCCAGCGGCGTTGTGCGCATTGATCGCATTCAAGGAATGCCGGAGGAAGCACAGCTGCTCGAACTGATGGGCAGCCCGGCGCCAGAAACACAATAACGCATTAATTTTTCTTAACAAAAATAGCTAAGATGCTGTTTTAAAAATGCCTGCACCGCAGGCATTTCGTTTATGCCCCCTTTTTGAAAAATTTAATGCGTTTTCTCTTAAACACATCGTCCATTCGGCCGATATACAAGCTTCAATCATTATTTGAAAGGCTATGACAAGAACACCATGACACGATTAACCACGAATCAAAAACTCTGGAGCATCCTGGGAATTATTTGCCTCGCCATGCTAACGCTGGTTGGCTGGCTAACCTGGGAGACTCGTCAAACCATTGAGCAGGAACGTCGTAACACTATTCAAAACGTCGTTGAAAGTCTTCACTCGCAGCTAGGGGCACTTCAAGACAAGGTAGCCAGCGGCGAACTCACTCTCGCCGAAGCGCAGCAACGCGGAATTGACAGTCTAGCAAACGCCAGCTTCGCTGAAGGGGAGTATCTGTTTGCCTTTGACGACCAACTAAAGATCGTATCACATCCAAATCGACCGCTTGGCGAGGACATGAGTGGTTACCAAGACACACAAGGCATGCATTTGTACGCCGCGTTTCTTGATGCTGCACGCTCAGGGGGTGGGCACGTTGATTACTTTTCGCGCCGAATCTCCGGTGACGAACAGTTCCCTAAAATCAGTTATTTTGCCTATATTCCCGAATGGAACTGGGCCTTTGGCGCAGGTGTGTATGTAGATGATATTAGAACTGCTTTTGTTAGCAGTATCATTCGCTCGCTGATTGCGCTGTTAATTATTGGCATTCCTGTTGCGGTGCTGATGAGCTGGGTCATTCGTGATGTTTCTCGCCGCTTGGGCGGCGACCCGCGCTACGCGGCAACGGTGGTGCGTTATATTGCGGATGGCGACCTTACCCGTAGTACCCAGCTTTCCAGCCGTGACCAAGCGAGCCTGCTTTATAATATTAACCGTATGCGGGAATCATTGGCCGAAACGATTGGCAATATTCATCACGGTGCCGACCAGGTCAACAGTGGTGTTGAGCAAATTGTGGGCGTTAACGAAGAGCTTTCAACGCGTACCGAACAGCAGGCAGCCTCCCTTGCCGAAACAGCCTCCAGCATGGAAGAGCTCACGGCCACTGTGAAACAGAATGCTGACCATGCCGAGCATGCCCGCAAACTGGCTACAAACACGGCGAATAATGCGCAGCGCGGCAGTGATGCAATGGCCACGGTAGTCAGTACCATGGCCACGATTAACGAAAGCTCGGCAGAAATGAGCAGTATCGTGAACACCATTGATGCTATCGCGTTTCAAACCAATATTTTGGCACTGAATGCCTCGGTGGAAGCGGCACGTGCAGGCGAACAGGGCCGTGGCTTTGCAGTGGTCGCCAATGAGGTACGTCAGCTTGCCAGCCGCTCAGCATCGGCCGCTCAGGAAATCAAAAAGCTGATTGAAAACTCCGGCGCTAAAGTTGCCGAAGGCAGCCAGCAAGTCCGCAATACCGGTGACATTATCAATAGCGCGGTCACCGACATCCAACAGCTCAGTACGCTGGTACAGGAGATATCCGCCGCCACCAGTGAGCAGAGCAGCGGCATTGAGCAGGTCAACCTGGCCGTGACCCAGATGGACCAGATGACCCAACAAAACGCCGGGCTGGTGCAAGAGAGCAATCACGCGACCCAGATGCTTGCGCAGCTTAGTACCCAACTGCGCGAGCGTGTGTCTCACTTCCGAGTGGATCACCAGTCGCCCCTAACCCCCCTACCATCACGCTCATCAACGTCACGCGTTACACACGACGATAGCGATTTTTAAACCAGGCTAGCAGCAGAAAAACGCCCCCTTGGCTTTTTTGGCCACGGGGGCGTTTTTGATTGTATGCCCCACCTTTTCAGCGCGCTTATAGCGAATTTTCAACGCCCTTCTAACGAGTTTTATGTAGTTCGCCTTAAGTAACAGAGCGTTAGGCCGATATAGGTATAGGATGTATTCGTTACTTACTTAGCTGTGATAGGAAAATAATAATGCAAATAACAACAACACAAAAACTCTGGGGAACGCTGGGCATCATCTGGATCACCATGCTGCTGCTGGTGGGCTGGCTTGCTTGGGAGAATCGCCAAACGATCGAAAGCGAACGCCGCGACAGCATTCAATACATCGTCGAAAGCGTGCATAACCAGATTGAAGTGTTACAAGAAAGGGTCGCCGCTGGCGAACTGAGCCTTGAAGAAGCGCAACAACGCGCTATCGATAATATGTCCAGTGTGAGCTTTGGCGCTGATGAATATATTTTCTCTTTCAATGACGATTTAATTGTCATCTCCCACCCTAGCCGAACACCTGGCGATGATATGAGCCGCTATGAAGATGCCGGCGGCATGCTGCTGTATCCCGAACTGCTTCGCACAGCGCAAGCGGGAGGCGGCCACGTTGGCTACCATGCTCGCCGTGCCAATGGCGACGAGCAGCTACCTAAAATCAGCTATGTGGCCTACCTGCCTGAGTGGGAGTGGTCACTGGCAACCGGCGTTTATGTGGATGATATTAACGAAGCATTCATTGCCAACTTGCTGCATTCCATCATCATGCTGTTAATCATCGGCTTGCCGGCCACTCTGCTGATGGGCTGGGTCATTCGTGATGTTTCTCGCCGCCTGGGCGGAGACCCGCGTTATGCGGCAACGGTGGTGCGTTATATTGCGGATGGCGACCTTACCCGTAGTACCCAGCTTTCCAGCCGTGACCAAGCAAGCCTGCTTTATGATATTAATCGTATGCGGCAGACGTTAGCCGGAACGATTGGCGATATTCATCACGGTGCCGACCAGGTCAACAGTGGCGTTGAGCAAATTGTGGGCGTTAACGAAGAGCTTTCAACCCGCACCGAACAGCAGGCTGCCTCCCTTGCCGAAACAGCCTCCAGCATGGAAGAGCTCACCGCCACTGTGAAACAGAATGCTGACCATGCCGAGCATGCCCGCCAATTGGCCACGAACACGGCAAATAATGCGCAGCGCGGCAGCGACGCAATGACCACGGTGGTCAGTACCATGGCCACGATTAATGAAAGCTCGGCGGAAATGAGCAGTATCGTGAACACCATTGATGCCATCGCGTTTCAGACCAATATCTTGGCACTGAATGCCTCGGTGGAAGCAGCACGCGCAGGCGAACAGGGCCGTGGCTTTGCAGTGGTCGCCAATGAGGTACGCCAGCTTGCCAGCCGTTCAGCATCGGCCGCTCAGGAAATCAAAAAGCTGATTGAAAACTCCGGCGCTAAAGTCGCCGAAGGCAGCCAGCAAGTCCGCAATACCGGTGACATTATCAATAGCGTGGTCACCGACATCCAACAGCTCAGCACGCTGGTACAGGAGATATCCGCCGCCACCAGTGAACAGAGCAGCGGCATTGAGCAGGTCAACCTGGCCGTGACCCAGATGGACCAGATGACCCAACAAAACGCCGGGCTGGTGCAAGAGAGTACTCATACCACCCAAATGTTAGCGCAGCTTAGTACTCAACTGCGTCAGAAAGTTGCTCACTTCCGTGTAGATCAAAACGGCGAAGAAGCGCAAGCAGCCCTCCCGCAATACCACTAACAAGCACACAAGCCCCATTCGCTGGCTAAAGCTCCCACAATGCTCATCAAGCCTCAAGGCCAAGCAAACATTGTGGGAGCCCAGCTCATCAAGCTTCCAGGGGGTGGGCGAGCATTAGCCTGCCCCACAATTTATTTAAGCAGTATTTGAAGCAGCGCCAGCTAAACGCACTGTTATGATGTATTTCAGCAAGATTATAAAAACGTGAGCCTTGTCAAAACGTTTAAGCCGACTTTAAACGCTTGGAAAAACCTACACTACAACTATACTTAAATTGTACTCGCTAGCAATTCCCCCCTCCCCTGAGGCTAGCGAGCTACTTCGAGCCAAGCTCTTTTGCCCGCCCACCCCGGCGGGCTTTTTTACTCAATATGAATGACGACTTCGACGCGTCGATTGCGTGACCGACCTTCTGGCGTGCTGTTATCTTCAAGTGGCTGAGTAGCGGCGAGCCCAACCGCTCTTAGGCGCTCAGGCGCGACGCCTTCCGCTTCTAGTGCTTCGACAATAGCAATGGCCCGTGCACTGGAGAGTGCCCAGTTTGAAGAAAACTCCTCGGTGCTAATACTCTGGCTGTCTGAGTGGCCCTCTACCCATACCTCCCCTTCGTATCGCTGAATGGTTTCCAGCAGGCTGCCGACCAGTGAGCTTCCTCCACTGGTGAGCTGTGCCTCAGCGGAAGGGAACAGCAGTTGATCCTGAACGCGTAAACTAATCCCCTCCGCCACCCGGGAAACCTCAACACCTTCCAGGTCGGGCAAATAGGGGGAGACATCAACACGCTCGACCAGGGAGGCCTGAAGTACCTGGGCACTATTGATCGCATCCATGGATACTTCCTGAACATTCACCGGGGGGTGGTCTGTCAGTAGCACCATATAATCGGCCAAGGGCGTCGCTAATGCCTCATCATCCGTGCGCATTAACAGCGTAGGCAGCTCCACAGGAGGCATCCACGCTAACGGTTCAGCAACCTCTTCTGGCGGTATAACCTCCACAGGGGCAAGTGCCAGCAGTGGCGGCGGCGCTTCGGGTGTAGCCTCAGGTTCAGCAATACGACTGGGCAACCCGGCAACGCCAAGTGCCGCGCTCAGCGCGTAAGGGTCCAGCCCTCGCCGCCACGCTTCAATAGTGCGCTGTTGCCGTGCATCTTCTATTGGCTCTGGAAGCGGTATGTTAAGTGTAAGATCTGACGTTTGAGCCGCCTCTTCTGAGGATGCTTGAAACAGTTCAGGTGCCTTGGCACCCGCTGCCGCCACAATAATGACAAATAGCGCCACCAGCAGCGTCATAATATCGATGTAGCTAATCATCCATCCGCTACCACTTTCATCGGCAGGATAGGCGGACATTAGCGTATCATGGCGCGAGCCGCCGCGATGGTCTTCAAGCATGCGTGTTATCGCTCATTCAAGTTTTCAATCCCGTGGCCGATGGTTACCAAGCATGGTAAAACTAGACAAGTCTATCAAAGACCCTATGACACGATAAGGAACCTCTGGTGCAGAGCTGCTTAAGCCATTTACTAACGCCCCCATTATTCCGTATTGCCTGTGCAGGGTTTGCAAGCTTACTGCTAAGCGGCTGCTTCTATGCCAACACCTCGCAGGCCCCCATCGCCACCACCTATCCCTATACTGAGCAGCAACGTATGCAGGCCGCTCACCACTGGGAAGTACTGGCGCGCTATGAAACCAACCGCATTCTACAGCGTGAGCGCGTGCGTTTTCGGGATTTATATATCACCGAGCCTGACCACCAAAGCCTGAGTACGTATAGCGGCGGCGAATTTGAACGCGGTTTTCGCACGCTACTAACCAGCGAGCTCGTTTCGCGTGGCGCCAACCTCACTACGCTGCCAACGGCCAACACCGCCGATGTCCATATCGGCGTGGAAGTAGTTGAACACCGAGACCGGGGCTTTATTCGCCCGCCAGTCGGTACCTTTACAGCCCTAACAGCAGGCATTGCGGTCGCGACTATCCCCTATAACCACTGGGCAGAACCCGCGCTTGGATTAATACCCGCCGGGATTGCTGCCGACGCCGTTAGCGGTAGCTGGACCTCTACAGGCAATGAAGAGGTTATTATCACCATTCAGATAACCGACGATGAGCGTATTCTTTACTCCTCATCGAATATCTATTACATCAATGCAGGCGACCGCCGCCAATATGCGCCGCATCGCGTTCCGCAAGCACCGGCTGTCCCCTCTATCCCGGTAACAGGTACCTGGTAACGCCATGCATTTCATATCGTCGACATCACCGCATCCGCACACGTTTCTAGCGACTAGCCGCCTGTTATTGATGGGCCTTTTGCTGCTTTTCATAGCGGGCTGTGCCACGAACAGTGCTAACAGCAAGCCGCGCCCGCCAGAGCCCGACCTTTCTGAGCTGGCGCATAAAGCTGCTCAACAGATGGTGGCTGGCAACCCAGATATCACGCGCTACAACCCCATGATTGCCGCGACCTTTGTCAACATCGACAACCTCACGCAATCCTCCACGTTTGGGCGTATCAGCTCGGAAATCATGGCCTCGGCCCTTGCGCAGCAGGGCATGCAGGTGCGTGAAGTCAAAATGCGCCACAGCATGTTTATTGAGGAGAAAGTGGGCGAGTTGATCCTTTCTCGCGAGGTACAGAGCTTAAGCTCACAATATAATGCACGCTCTATTTTGATGGGCACCTATGCCCAAGGGCAGGATTACCTCTACGTAAGCACACGTGTCGTACGTTCAAGCGATGCCATGGTATTGGGCAGTGCAGATTTTCAAGTAAAGCTGGATAATAACATGCGTAGCTTGCTGGAAGGCCAAGGGGGCTGGTAAACGCGCCCATAGTGAACACTCACTATGGGCCACCTACTCAACTGCCCTGTATGTCTCACCGGCAATGTCGTTTTAATCGTTATTATCAGGCCCTGCAGTATGAAGATATGGAAAGATAAGTCAGGTTATTTCAAGAAAAAATCTCTACAGTGGGCCAACCAAACACGCCATGAGGATATCCAGCGTGTTTTAGTGATACGCCAATGTGCTTTTGGCGACTATATGGCGGCCCGTCCCTTCCTGGTTGAATTAAAAAGGACCTTTACTAACGCGCACGTGACGCTGGCAACCACCCGCAAATACCGCTATGCCGTGCCTGAAGACCTGGTCGATGACATTTTCATCCATGACACATCAACCGGCATTCAAGAACAGTACAAATCGCTTACAACGCTTGGTAAGTTCGATATTGTGTTTGACCTTGCGGATACTTCTCGCTCAAGGGCACTCACACTATTGAGCAGTGCGCATTTAAAAATGGGGTTTCCATATCGCCCCTGGTACAACCGCTGGCTGTATGACGTTACTCTGCCCCGCTCAAACTACCATTACGAAGCCGAGGTCTTACTCGACTTCTTAAGCGTATTCGGCAACCAGCCCTCGTACCCGCTCGATTTTGCGCTGCCCGTTCACTCCCCAAGCGAGAGTGCTCGCGCTATCTACTATTTCCCCTTTGCGTCTGGAACCAATAAATCTGTTCCACAGGACGTATGGAAGGCGCTTATGTTACGCACTGCCTCACAGTTTCCTGATTATCAGCATATTTTGCTGGAAGGGGCCAACGAGAGTGAAAAAGGGGATTTCCTGCTCGCCGAGGCCGCGCAGCACGCCAACATTACGATCCAGCACAAACTCCCCCTAGAGGAGCTTACGCACACCATGGCCCAAGCAGATTTACTTGTTTGCGGCGATACGGGCGTAAGAAACCTGGCACTGGCCACGCACACGCCCACCTTGGGCATTTTTTATTCGACGCTGCCTTACCGCTATTGGCCCAGGTACGAGCCACAACATACGTGTTTATTTAACCAGGATGGGCGCATCCCTGACGTTGATCAAATTCTCGAAGCGATGGCGTCGTTTATCCCTCGCCCTGAGTAATCAGGCATCATTTCACTTTTACGCGTCGCTAAAACCAAAAGGCCTACACGATTTAACGTGCAGGCCTTTTTTCAGATATGGCGTGAATTGGTGAGCCTTACGGGCTAACCAGGCACTTCACGCAACCCCTTATCACAACGTTACTTATAAACCGGGAAGCGGCCGCAAACTTCTGCCACTTTCTCTGCCACTTGAGCCTCAATGGCGCCGGTGTCTTCGCCTTTGGCCAGCACATCCAGGATGTCACAGATCCAGCCTGCAAGCTGACGGCACTCTTCTTCACCGAAACCACGTGTAGTCACCGCTGGCGTACCGATACGCAGGCCTGAGGTAACAAACGGGCTTTGCGGGTCGTTAGGCACGGCGTTTTTGTTAACAGTGATATGGGCACGGCCTAGTGCCGCATCAGCATCTTTACCGGTCACGCCCTGCTTGATTAATGAGAGCAGGAAGAGATGGTCTTCGGTACCGCCGGAAACGATATCAAAGCCTCGCTCCATAAACACACCGGCCATTACCTTAGCATTTTTAACGACCTGCTGCTGGTAGGCTTTAAACTCAGGCGACATGGCTTCTTTGAAGCAGACCGCTTTTGCCGCAATCGCGTGCATTAACGGGCCGCCCTGACCGCCGGGGAAGACGGCAGACTGCAGCTTTTTCTCAATGTCGGCATCATTTTCAGCCGACAGAATCACGCCACTACGCGGACCACGCAGCGTTTTGTGTGTCGTTGAAGTGACCACATGAGCATGAGGCAAGGGGCTTGGGTAAACGCCCGCGGCGACCAGACCCGCCACGTGTGCCATATCAACCAATAAGTAAGCGCCTACTTCGTCAGCGATTTCGCGGAATTTGGCCCAATCGACAATTTGTGAGTAGGCAGAGAAACCGGCAATGATCATTTTCGGCTTGTGTTCACGGGCCAATTCAGCTACTTGATCATAATCGATCAGGCCTTGCTCCTTTAGGCCGTACTGAACCGCATTGTACTGCTTGCCAGAGAAGCTAGGCTTGGCGCCGTGGGTCAAGTGACCGCCTGCGTCCAGGCTCATGCCTAAAATGGTGTCGCCCGGCTTAACCAGCGCTAAAAATACCGCGCTGTTGGCCTGGGAGCCGGAGTGCGGCTGCACGTTCACGTAGGTGGCGCCAAACAGCTCTTTTGCGTAGTCAATCGCGAGGTTTTCAGCGATATCGACAAACTCGCAGCCGCCATAGTAGCGCTTGCCCGGATAACCTTCAGCGTATTTGTTGGTCAGCTGGCTACCTTGCGCTTCCATTACGCGGGGGCTTGCGTAGTTTTCGGAAGCAATTAATTCAATGTGCGCTTCTTGACGGGCCACTTCTTTCTGCATGGCGTCAAACAGCGCATCATCAAATCCGGCAATTGTCATATCGCGGCTGAACATTGGCGGGAAACCTCGTAGATAAGGATCGTTCATGAAAGAAATCAGACTGCTATCATAACGCAGCCTGAGGTGACTTTCATCGCATCCGCGTCAGGTACTGCATGAATACCGTTCATCACGGGTTGCCCGATTTTGTGCGCTATAGACACCCCATAGCACAGCGAGCCAGAACGCATAGAACATGGCGCCACTGTTATGCGCAAAAAAAGTTTGTGAGAGGCCAAAATCTATATAAGCAACGGACAATAACGTGCCCGCTACGGCCAACGCCCGAATTTCAAGGTTGGAATGCTGCAAACCGGAGGCAAACATGCGCAGTGGCACTAAATACAAACATAGTAATGCGGCCACCCCGAATACCCCACGCTTAGCAAACGCATCAATAAGGTCATTGTGTGCATGATCAAACGTAGAAGCAGCTAATGAAATATCACCTTCCTCGCTCAGTTTGTGCATAGCGGCCTGGTACCCGGCCTCCCCCCAGCCTAATAAAGGACGCTCTGCGATCAACTGCGCTGCCCCTTGCCACATTTCAAAACGAAGCCCAAGCGAGGTATCCCTTTCTTCTCCCGTGACATAACTGCTGATATCACTGACAGCCTCGTGTACTCGCTTCTGCAAACCGGCCTCAGGCAACATATAAAGCGTTGCAAGAAGCAGTGTTACAAAACCGGCCACGCTGAGTTTAACGCGCACAGAAAAACAGTGGCCATAGCTGCGGTACAGCACCAGGCCTATAATGGGCAAGCCGACCCACCCTCCTCGGCTACCCGAAAATAACGACCCCAACATGCCGCAAAGCGCGCCGGTTAATAAGAGCGCCATCCACGTATAACGAAAGCGCTGCACAGTAGCCCAGCCCAGGCCTGCCAGGCACAACACTCCCATTAGCATACTTAGATTGCCAAACTGTATGGGATGCAGAAACCCATCCGCCCGCCCAACGCCTTCAATGAATTTTTGCCAAGCAGCCAATGCCCCGGCGCCCATTGCACCGACTGCAATACCCGACCATAGCCACGACAAGCGCGGAGGTACACGTAGAATCAACAGCAATACGGGGACCGCCAATAAAAAACGCACCGGGCGGTCAAGCTCGCGCATACTCAGCTCAAGCAGAGAAAACATGCCCACGACAAGGCCATAACCACTCAATGCAGCTATCACCCATAGGTCTCGCCGCGCAAGCTTGTATGGTAGAGGCTTAACCAACAGTAGCCCGCTGAGCAACAATAGCATTGCAGGGCCAATTGAATAGCCCGAGGGCACAATTAGCGCCAAAGCACCCATTAAAAACACGATGCCACTTGCCACTTGGTACAGAGGCTTTGTAACGACCATTTAACGCTTCCAGCAGACAATAAACAGCGAAGATAGTAGCACAACTCTCCAAGAGGGCTCGGAGGCGCCCATATTGCCCAAGCCCCATCTAATGCCTCCTTGTTGGGTAACTCTCCGACAGAAGCTGGGCCAGTGTGCACATACGCGGCAAGGTTCCAGGAATGAAAAACGCCCTCACTGTTCAATGAGGGCGTTTCAGTCAGGTAGAAGCTACAACACCTGCTATGCGGCTAGAAATTCCGATGATAGCGGCTCAGCAACGCCGGTCACCGGCACTGCGTCAAGGTCGAGCATGTTTTGCGTGTTATTGACAGCAGCGACATCGACTTCCCCCTCGACCTCTTCGGCATAAAGCTCATCAAAGGGCGTGCGCTCACCCCGCTCTGGGAGCAATAGCGCTAGCTCTGGGTCAATGGTTTCAAAACCATCCTTACCAAGCGCCTGCATGACGCCGACCATGCTCAGAACCCCCTCAAGGGTTAACGCGCTTGCTACGGCATCAAAATCAAGCGCTAATCCTTCCAGCGCTTTTAGCTCAAACTCTTCAAGCCCACGCTGTTCTATTAAAAGCGCCGGCGTACCATCCATCGCTATACCATTACGGCCTATATTCGCCGCATCGCCGCCAGGAAATAAAGAGAGATAGCCGTAATCGAACAGTTCAACGCCCTGGGAAAGTGCTATAGCCGCCTGCTGAGCGGTGCCCGTGACAGAAGGCTCGACACCGTCATTGGTTGGCCAAAGAATCGACATTGTCTCCAGCTCGCCCGTCTCATTGAGGTAGTTATTCTGGTTGTGATAATCAAGGATCAAGTCTGGCTGAAACGCTTCCAGTACGTTGCGTACGGCCAGGGTTTCAGGAATTAACGCCGGATCGAATGCTTCATCCGAATCCCAGGTACGGTTGAGATCAATATCCGCTGAGTTACGACGCGGGTCCAGGGTTGTCTCTGGGTCGCTGTTACCAGCAACCAACTGTTCCCAACGCTCAAAACCGTCGGGATTAACCCTGGGCATAACGGTCAATGTGACCTGCTCTCGCAACGATTGCGCTGCCTCACTGTCGCCACTCATCCACTCTAGCAGATGCATCGCCGACTCCGTTCCCACAGGCTCGTCACCGTGCTGCTGGGTCACAACCATTAACTTATGCGAGCCTTCGCCTACCGTTGCGCTATATAACGGACGCCCCTCTACAGACTCGCCTGCCTGCGCCAAGCTTAACGTATCATACGTCGCCGCCAACGCTTCCAGGTCCTGATAAAGCTGCTGGTTTGACCTGAAGCCCTCCTGGACTAACGTTTGCTGGGGGTCGTAGTCTTCACTTGAAACGCTTGAGGAGTAGAACTCTGCCACCGAGGCGTAGGCGTTTAATGCCTCGGCATCGGTGTCTTTCGCAAAGCTAATCATATCAAGCAAAATCGCCTGAGCAGAGTGACCATTTTGAGCCTGCTCAGACCAATAGGACACCCCTTCAGCTTCTGCCTCACGTGCGAACAAGCGCTGGTATACCTCATTGACCCAGCCGTTATCCTCAAGTTGAACAAGTACTTCACGCTGTGAAGCAAACTCTTCAGACTGCAGCATCTGCTCGGCGATGCCTTCAAGCGTTAACGTATCGGTATTCAACTTATCGAACCAGTAAGCAAACCCTTCCGGATCGGCGGCCCGGCCAAACATTGCCAAATAGTACGATTGCAACTGCTGTGATGGCGTTAGCATTTTTGTCTCCTGACATCATCCATTACATTCCCTGTCGCCTGTCAGCCACAACGCTACTTAAATGGCAGTCTCTTCGTACCGCTCACTCAAAGCCGTGCTTGCGTATCGTCGCTTAACCAACAGCTGATTCAGCTATAGCTTAGTTCTTGTGGCTGTGTCAATGAATTACCCCGTGGGCGCTACCAATATAGAAAGGTTATAACATTCCACTTGTCTCGCCATAAAAAGCACGGCTAAAAAGCCGTGCTCACATCAACCCTGCTGCTTCTTTACAAACACACTCACCTTTAGTGCGTTTTTTTCTCAGGCAGCTCATCCTTCAGCGCATTCGCATAAGCAGTGCGTGCTGTTTGAGCAATCGCTAACAGCTGGTTTAAACGCTGAATTTCCTGATCCGTTACACGAAGATTAATCAGTTGATTCCGCGCATTCTCAGATAGATCAGATAGAATATACTCATGCCCATCAATCGTGACATATTGAGTTTCATCTTTTGCCATACTAGGCTCCCTGTCAATTAATCATAAAATATCAGTTACATAGTGTAGCAGTTTTGGTGTCATCAAGCTGCCTTCACAACTATAATGCGCCCATACTACTTCGAGCTTCCAACGCACTTAACAAAGCTTCAACATTAGCATTTTCGGGTAAGCGCTGGGATGCCCGCGTAGGGTGACGTAATGCATATTCTTTTAACGTTTTGGCCGGTAACGCGTCAGATAATGCCTTGACCCTGCTCCGCCAGACAAACAGGTGTTGTGTCGAGTGGCTCTTCAAGCACACCTCTCCCCAGCCACAGAAGCCATAACCTTTTACATATATCAGTAGGCAGTCACCCTCGCGGCAACGTTCACTCGCGTCGAAGTCACGCATCAACAGTGGAACATTTTCGGCTGTCCATGACTGCTGCGCCCACTCAGGGGATGTCATCTGCCAGTAATAGCGCCGTACTGTGGGAGGCTGCCGAACTGGCAGTGCTTGGCTCAAACTACCCAGGCAATGCTTTCGAGCCACTGTGTAGTAGGCCAACTGATCTTTCAACTGCGCAATATGTGCATCCACCCGCTCTAAATTCATCAACTGCTGACGGGCCCCTGAGCTTAACGCCCAGGTAGGGTACCGGCGACCTCCCACTACAACGCTTTTGGGCAGCGTAGACATTATGCTCCACTCTCGTTGCGATAAATAAGCGCGCTATTCTACTGAATTCGCATCATGCGGTAAAAACTGTTTTGCTTAATTTGGCAGCTAACGCGAGCAACAGCTGAAGAATGCAACCTCATTCGCATGGGCTGAGTAGACAGCAATTAAAAATCAAACCGCAAATCATCGTCATTATCTGCAAATAGCTCATCAATAGACTCGGGCACACTTAGCTTGGCGTGTAACTCTGAACGTTGAGAAAGCTGCTCATGCTGAGCCATAGAAAACAGCTGTCCATACGCTAGAGCAAGAGGTACGCCCTGCAACTGATAAAAATCTGCCTCCGATAACTTATTCAGCATTTCTTCATTAATTTGATATAGGCCAATAGCGTTAGGCCCATCCTTACCAGTTTGCCACGGCTGCAAAACACCCGACTCGGCTAGCCGTTGGCATGCCTCATCTGTTTGCTGTCGGTTCTTTTCACACTCACCTAAAAAACTCAATTGTTGGGCTACCGCGTTATTAAGCTCGCCTGAATCATCAAATAAAGGCTCTCCTGCTTCATGCGACAAGTGATCGGTATGAACCTGTAAGACCATTTCTCCGGTTGTTTCTTGCTTGGCAAGCCCAAACGGATACCCACGAAACACGGCAGGAACATAGACCCCTAACCAGCGGCTGTCTTCAGGATGTATATAGTGATGTGAGGACTCACCTTGACCAAGCAGCGCAACCAAGGTAAACCGCTCCCCACGCTTGATAAAGCCCATCACGAACTGAGTGGCCGCTTGCCTCAGTTCGCCAGCCAGAATTGGCACAACTGCATGAGTGGCAGTAAAGCGATAGTTTTGGCGCGGCAAATAAAAGAGGTCTGAGTGCTGCTGGCGCGAAAGAGTAACCCATTTAGACATGCTGACTCCCCCTATTAAAAGAAAAACCCCAATCCGAAGATTGGGGTTTTGTTTTCCTAATAGACAATCTTAAAAAATCATCGATAGGAAGCTGGTTGTCAAAAAGAATCCAATGACAACCAGTATTTCTCAACGATTAAGCAAGGTCAACCGCAGATGCATCAACAGTGTTACCAAAATCAACGGTGCCAACCAGCTCTGCACCAGTGAACTCATTGGCGGTATTGGCGTCGTTGACACCAGAACCGGTCAGTTCGAACACTTTGTACTCACCAGCGTTGTTGTTATTTTCGATCATAACAATCGCATTGATGGAGTTACCAACAAGGCCAGTAATATCAGCAGAAACGTCGAGAGTGGTAGACTGCAGGCTACCGTAGTCAGCACTGTTTCCACCATTCTGGATAGCAGTCAGCAAGTTCTCAGCAGTCAGGTTACCCCAAGTCTGGCCAGAGTTATTACCAGTGCCGGCAACAAAGTCGTTCAGCGTAATCACGTTGTTAGCTGTAACAATACCGCCACCGTTAGAACCAACTGTTGCGAACGCGTCACGAGATTCAGCAGAAGTGCTGCCGCCTTGGAACTGCTCGTTAGTCAGGTAGGCAGTGAAGTCTAAAACATCAGCGCCAGCACTGGTGCCATCGGCGTCAAAGTTAACAATGGTGTTACGGCCAAAGTCATTTTCAAAAACAACGGTCTCATTGCTGTTAGCGTCGGTAGATAGAACGATGACATCCCGTCCAGCGCCCGCATTAACAATGTTGCCAGTGTTGTTGTTGGTAGAGGCCGAACCAGTCAGATCAGCACCATTGTCAGTAGCCAGAACACCACCACCTGTACCGATACCTTCAATAGTATCAACAGCGGTCCTGGAGCCAGTCAACACTGCTTGCAGATTGGCATCAGTACCGTCAAAGCTAGAGTCATTAGCTTCTTGGCGAATGGCAGTTTCCAGACGACCTTTATCGGAAGAGCTCATGCCACTTACACCGGCAGGAAGCATCGTGATTTGCAGGTCTTCAGCGGCAAACGTGCCATCAACCAGTGAGCGAATTACCAGACTGTTATCAGGACCGTTCTCAGCAACCAACAGTTTGCTCAGAACGTTGTGGTTGTTAACCACTTGCATGATGGCAGCATTAACGTCGTTCTGGTCACCGAAGATACGGTCTCCCAGAATGTCGTTCATGTTGATAACGCCTTCAAAACCATTTCCAAAGGCAGCAGCAGCACCACTAGTAACTTCACCACCGGTTTGTGCACCGGCTAAAGTAACAGTCAGCTGGGCACCAAACAGTACCGCAGGAATGTCATTACCAGCAGGCGTCGTTTGGCCGGAAGACAGGCCAGCGATAGTACCGCGCAGATCAGTGAACTCTGTATTAGCAGCATTCACCAGCCAAGTTGCGCCTAGATCACTATTCATCTGAGACAAGCCACTGTTATCAGTGTAGATAACGTCGTTGCCAGTACCGGTAGTGATAGATACACCACCTGCACCTTCAGTCCAGACAGTATTATTGTCGCTGCCTGCATTGATGGTAACGTTTGGCTGCAGATCTTGCTGGTTCAGCAAGTTGTTGCCTAAAGTGTTCTCGGAAATAGTGTGAATGGTGTCATCACCCGCACCCGTGTTAATTCCCAGCGAGAAACCGTTGAACTCAGCTGCTTTATCAAGTGAGTAGGTAACATTAATAGTATCGCTACTACCCGCTTCGTTAGCTGTGTTGTAAACGTGGGCACGCGCGTCAGCATTCGGTTCCCAGTCATCGCCAAAGTTATCGGAGCCAGCGTTATCGAGGCCAGCTAAACCGTTAACAGCCAAGTTGGCACCTTCAAATGCAGTCGCATCGAAGTTGTGGACATTGCCAACATTCGCGATGGATAGGTCGCCCTGGGCAGCGCCAGAAGTAACTTCAATTTGCTCGAAGGCAACTTTAGTTTCGGTGTTGTTAACGACTCCGTGGCCCATACCGTAGGCAGAGAACACATTGTCAACTTTGCTGCTACGGTCTACTTCCAGGTTCAGTTTTTCAATTACTGTGCCTGAATTAGACATACCACCAATGGTCACGTCACCAGCTTCGGAACCACGACCAGCGTTGTCAAGAACAAGGTTGGTTTCGATCAGGTTGCTGCTAACAGCAGGATCAACAGGCTGGGCATTACCTGCTACCAGGAAGCCGTCCGCTACCGGCTCAATAGCTGACTGAGTAAAGTTCACGTTACTGAACTCGTTACCGGCAGCATCAGTGATCAGGATTTCTTGTGCAGTGAACGGCAAGTTAACAGTGTTACCAGCCACCGTTACTTGCTCGTAAGGGGTTGACAAAGCAACTTCCACGTCGCTCTGGCCGGCTTCAGCTAACTCAGCGCGCAGCGCTTCTACCAGACCAGCATAAGTGCCGTCAGTAGAGCGAATGCCATCAAGTGTTACCGTCTCACCGCCAAGATCGAAGCTCAGGTTGAGGTCAACATTCGCTAGCGGCGTAGTGGGAGTTTCGGTGCTAACATCAGCAATACGAACCAGCAGCTGAGAGTTCAACTGGGTAGCCGGTGCACGAACCAGAGATTGGCTTTCGAACATGGCACGCAGGCCAGAGTCGAAATCCACGTCACGCATACCGAATGTCACGTCTTTGGTGATATTCAGATTGCTGCCGTTCAGATTGACGCCTGAGAACGTCATATCGCTGCGGCTAAAGTCGGACCAGTATTGCTCAACGTTTTCCATGCGAGTAACGTCGAGAGTGGCGTTACCACCATCGGTAGAGTTGCTTTGCAACGCCTCGATGTATACTTCCTGGATGTTTTGAGTAATAGGACGTGGGGCTTGTGTCGTACCGTCATCAACTTCATTGTCGTTGATCAAAGAAGCTTCAATCGTGTTGCGACCACCAGCACCGTCCAAACGGTCGCCAGTAGAAAGGGCGTTAGAAATCGCGCCGTTCTGGTTCTGGCCTACGTCACCTACGAAGGTGTCGTCGTTAGCAGTACCAGTCACGTTATCGCGACCTTCAGTCAGGACGAAAGTTTCGCCCGGAGTGGCCGGCACTTCAGGTTCAGTCGGCTCTTCGCCGCCCTGTGGGATACCCGCTACCGCGTCAGCAATCTGCTGTTCAGTAACGGCTGTTTCGCCAACGTTCGCCAAGAACTCAGCGGCATAATCAGCAGCATCGTTGCCTGCGTAATCGCTGCCAGCTGCTGCGGTAAACGCGTCAGCTGCCGCTACCTTATTGCTCAGTACAGTAGCGTCTTGAGCATCATCATTGGATGCATTTTCAACAATCGTTAATGCAATCGTCGCGAGGTCCAGCTCACCGCTTTCAAGCTTCTCGGCGTAGAAAACCAGACCGCCTTCATCGGCATCGCGATTGAATGCTTGCTGGTAAATGCTGTTAATCAGCTCTACCGAGCCAAGATCGCCAAAGCGAGCAACATACTCATCAGAGTTGCCGAATACGCTCACCACAGCTGCTGCGCCAGAAGCTTCAATTTCATCAGCCCAAAATTCGAGGCCTGCTTGATCGGCCGGACGACCGTAATAGGCTACGTAAAGCGTTTGAGCCAGATTTAAATTCTCTTGTGTTGCCATGGGACTATAGTCTCCTTGCTTAAAAAAGATACCACCCACAGTGGATGGTTCTTAGCGACCTTGAGCGCTCAAGGTAATCATTCTTGTTCCCTCGGTGCAATACAGTCGTTAGTTCGCATCAGGTGGCTAGCTAACAACACGTATTAACATTACCTAGCTGGAACAAGGGTAATGTAATAGCAGCGTTGATCATAAGTCAACATTCTTACCATCTATCAACATATTAAACATGATTAACAGAGGAAACAAAGAAGAATTGGCCTGTTTTTCTTCGCCCACTGCAATCCTTTTTTGAAGAAAACCTTTAAAAAACCTACAACTCAATGAGTTACAAAAAACGCCTTGTCAACCATGGCATGCTTTGTAAGAAATCTCTTACAAAGAAACGGGCGTTAACCATTATTCTATTGACCATAAATAAGCCGTTTTCCAAGACCAGAAATGGTTCGACCCAAGGGGGCATTTAAATAAGAACAACGCCGCAAAATGGAGCTTTTTACCCCTCATTACCCAGCCAGCCTGGCATCCATTGATTGACGTTCAGCCGCAGGTTGTGGCCAAAGCGTATAAAAGCCTTTACAGACTACTTGGCGCAAGCTTGCCCTCCTTGAGGGTTAGAAGGGGACCGTGTGATAAACGCCACTACCATTCATCGCTCTGGTTTACTACGCCATTTTGTCCTCAAACGCGCCCATGAGCTTTTCCACGACCCTGTTCCATGAGATATGTTGCTGCTGATAGTGTATACGGCCTGCCTGCCCCCACTGTTGTGCCTTTTTCCGGTTTGCATAAGCCGTATCCATTGCATCGGCCAATGCCTGTGCTTCTGGAGGTACGACCCATCCTGTTTGGTCTGGCTCAACAAAGGCCGTTGGACCGCCACTGTCGGTGCAGGTGATCACAGGTTTAGCCGCCAGCATCGCTTCCAAGGTAATATAACCGTAATCTTCATCAAAAGCAGGGAAAGCCACTGCAAGACTGTGAGCGTACAATGCCTGCTTCTCATTTTCGTTACAGTAGCCCAGCAGGCGCACACGGTCTTGCAAGCCATGCTGCTCAATTAGGGCAGCCAGCGCTTCGTGCTGGCTGCCCTCGCCAGCCAGCAGCAGGCTTACCGACGTGCGCGTGTAGCGCATTGCTTCAATCAGCAGTGCCTGGCGCTTTAGCGGCTCCAACCGGCTAGGGTAGAAAATGTATCCCCAATCATCGGCACAGGTAAAACACTCAGCCTGGTAAGGCGGATGATACAGCGGCTCGGCGTTTAGCTGATTATGGTGCTTCAGCCGCTCGGCTACCCGCGCAGAGTTGGCAAAGCACTTTTTTGCCTGGCGTAAATGCCGATTGTCGAAAGCCTCGATCTGGGCCTTCAACTCGGCTTGCGCGGGGCTGGCAGTGGCAGAGTCATATAGCTCATAGCTGGCGCGATGCTGGTGCATTAGCCACACAACATGCTCTGGGTGGGCGACGCCGTAAGTAGGAAACTGCAGACTGATAACTCGATCCACAGAAACATCATTAGGGTTTTGCACATTCAGCTGCTCAACGTAGCGCATTTGGTGAATAATATGCTGTTCGCCGTAATGGAAAGGCAAACGTATCAATTCAACCTGGTAGCCATGGTGACATAGCGCTTTCAATACCCCCTGCACATGATGGTCGGCCCCCCCCGCAATAAAGGGAGTTTGGTTGGCCGTTAGCAGTATTTTCATACCGCCACCTTCATGGGCGCTTTGGCCCCTATCACCGCGTAGTCCATGGGCGCGCATAGCATGTGGTTAAGACGCTCTGCAGTGGGTGTCTCCTCGGGGATGCGCGTTTCTTCAGGTGGTGGATTGAAGCGCTTTATTTCTACCGGCGCATACCCATGGAACTGGTATAGAAACTCAAGCGTGACCGGTGTCAGTGGGTTACGGTGGGTCAAATCGTGGTAGAAGCTATAGCTGGCCACAATCAGATTTTCCGGGTTTGGGGTTTCCAGTACTAAACGGCCACCGGGCGCCAATACTCGATAAGCTTCACCCACTAGCTCAAATAGAACGCTAAACGGTAGATGTTCAGCAATATGAAAGCCGGTAATCAGGGCATGGCTGTTATCAGGTTGTGCACGCAGCGCGGCCAGGGCATCCTGGTGGGTTACGTTAAACCCCTGCTCTTGGCAGTGCTCAACCATGGTAGAATTTAAGTCAATGCCGCAGGCTTGGTAGCCTGCTTGAGTCAGCATACGCAGCCATTCTCCTCGGCCGCAGCCCAAGTCCAGCGCTCTATCCCCCGCCTGACGCGCGCTTACCCACACTGAGCGGTAGCGTTCCAGATGAGCGCTAATTGTTGATTCCTCACCGCGAAAGGTGTCTTCAAATGCTAAATAATAAGCGTCCAACTGACCATGAATGGTCGATGTCATCGCTGGCAGAGCATCCCCTTGTTGCGCCAGCGATGACGCATCATTCACTGGGGCGCTAGCCGGTTGCGCTTGCTGGCGATGCAGATGGGCCAATTGCTGCCCTATACCTTGATGCCTAGTGAGCATCTGCTGTTGGCACTGTTGCAGCTGCATTTGCCGTTGGTCGAGTTCCGCCACGGCATCAATTAATAGGTGTTGGCGCATCGCCTGGCTGCGCTGTAGGGCAATAGCACGCCGGAATTCGGCATGGTGCGTGAATCGGTGCTGCCAACGGCGCTCCAATTTAGGAAGTAGTTTTTGCCATAGCCGGTTACACCACTTCATTCGATTAGCTCTTTTATGCAGGTTTGCCAATCGGTGCAGGCGCGGTGATATCTGAACCTTCTGCTCATTTAGATAGGCGCTAGCGGGTTCTGTGTTGAGCATATTAAGCAGCACAAAGAGACGCCCAAACTGCTGCGCTTCCTGAAGATAGTAGAGCTGCCCTTCGGGGTCGGCTTCGCGGCCTAGCAAGTGATGGTACAGCGCGGCTAGAAAGTGTTCGTCATCCTGGTCGTAGGCCAGCAGCTCAATCATACTGGGCGCACCAGGGTTTAAAAGTATGAGGTAGGGAGTATGCTGATACCTTACTTGATGCTTGAGCAGCCGGTGCCGCCAATCGCCCAGCGGTTCGCCTAACGGCTGTGAGCAGCCTTCGGCGGCCGCCTGGCGCAGCCGCGCTTCTAGTTCGGCAATATCACGCTCAGGGACATTATTCATGGGGTTTCCTTGCTTGCACTTGTTGGTACGCCAGGCTCGCATTGAATTGAATGAGGCGTAAGTGTGTAGGGAAGCTCGCAAATACCCGAGAACGTAGGCCCAATGAAACCAGCCACTTCAAACTGTAAAGCACCGTCCTGCCACCAATAGCAGGCATCAAGATGATCTTTGCCAGGGTGCATTGCTAACGTAACGGTATACTTTCCAGGTGCTATTACTGCATGAATAGCAACGTCAAATGTGCGGGTTTCCCCCTCATCCATTTGGATCGGGCCATGGCGTTCATAGGTATTAATGCCGAAAATATCTTGCCCGAACCGGTCGCGTATCAGCAGGCCTAGCGCCATGTCATCAACTGTTTCCTGGGCAGTTAACGTGATAGTGAGATACAGCATTTCGCCACTGGTAATCACTTCCGCTTGACTCAGCTCTCCTTTGGCCTGCGCATGAGCCACCACGACTTGATGCGTACCTGCAACATTGGCATGGCGGGCTAAATGACGGTTTTCTTCTTCTTCGGACTGCCTGGCCATGATGTGATTGTAAATGTTAACCGCATCTTCCGGTGAACCTTGTGTCACAACTTTACCACCGTCCAGTACGATGGCACGGTCACAGAGTATTTTCACAGCGTTAAGATCGTGGGAAACAAACAGGATTGCTCCACCCTGCTGTTTGAACTCGCGAATGCGCTGCATACATTTTTGCTGAAAGTAACCATCGCCTACCGACAGTGCTTCGTCTACCAGTAGGCAGGCGGGGTCTGCATGTATGGCAATGGCAAACCCCAAGCGCATCACCATTCCGGATGAGTAGGTACGCAGCGGTTCGTGAATATAATCGCCTAGCTCGGAAAACTCGATCATCGCCTTACGCCGCTGCTCGATTTCGGCGTGCGTCATGCCCAGCATCAGAGCATTGGCAGTTATGTTATCTGCGCCGCTTAGCTCAAGATTAAAACCAGTCCCGAGCTCCAGCAGCCCAGTGACCCGACCATTGATGACCATACTGCCGCTGTCAGGCATAATCACGCCTGTTAACAGCTTAAGCAGCGTGGATTTACCCGCTCCATTTTTACCCAGTACACCGAGCACTTCTCCTGGCGCAACGCTGAAACTGACATCACTTAATGCTTGGTAGGCCGTATGGCGATTTTTTCCGGTTAGGGCTTCACGTAGCCGATCAGCAGGCTTGGCAAAAAGCTTAAACGATTTACCAAGCCCCTGAACATCAATGGCAAGCGGCTGAGGCGACACAGCATCGCTACTTAATGCAGCAGGGTCCAACGCCGAAAGAGATGATGTAGATGCATTCGATTTCATTGGAAGCCTCCTTATAGCGCGTCACGCAGGTCTTTTTCAGTACGTAAAATTAACCAACGCGCTACCGCTAGCAGTATGACGCTGAGTAACATAACGCCAGCCAACCCTCCCAGGTCAGGCATACGCTGGTACAACACCAACTCACGGTATGCGTTGATGATCTGGAAGAGAGGGTTAAGCTGCATCCACGGGAGCACACTAGCTGGGATAATATCACTGACGTAGACTATTGGTGTTAACCAAAACCATACCGGCAACAACACTGCAACGCCCTCACGCACATCCTTGAGGTATACCGCTAATACGGCTAGCACCAATCCCAAGGCATAGGTAAACATCAGCTGTAGGGCAAAGATGAGGGGCAGAAATAGCCACCAGGTAGTAAGCGGAAACGCCACCAGTATTAGAAAAACGGCAAAAAACAGCATTCCAATGGCATAAATGACACCTTCAGCCAGCAATACCGAAAACGGCAATAGCGGCAGCGAAAGGCGTACTTTTGTTATTAACCAGGCGCGCTCAATAAACAGGTTAGTGATCGTACTGATGCTTTTTGCAAACGCTGTCCAGGCGAGTATGCCGCTGATAAGGTAAATGCTATAGGTATACTGATCGACCTCAACGCCGAAGCCCTCCAGACGGGCGCCCATGATGGTCGAGAAAATCAGCACAAACACCAGAATATTGATGAGCGGCGCTAACATGGTCCATAAGCGCCCCAGGATAGAGCCTTTATGCCGGTCAACCAGCTCTTGTCGGGTCAGTAGCAATATAAGCGGCAACTGTGCTTTGATTTTTTTTGGTAAATTACCCAACCTCATATAGTGTCCTTATCCATGGGGGCGTACGAATGGGCACCAGGCTGGTCTTCCAGTACACAGTTAAGCCATTGCTGAGCACTTTGCTGCCAGCTTAAATAAGGCATGCTGGCCGACGAGGCTATCTCTCCTTGCTCCCAAGCGGTCACCCACTCACGGATAGCAGTGGCGAGCTGTTCGGCCTTGTCGGCATGAAAGTAACGGGCATGTTGACCTGCCACTTCACGAAATACCGCCAAATCACGAGCCAGTATTGCTATTCCGTGATGTGCGGCTTCAATTAGCGGCAGTCCAAACCCTTCGCCTTGAGAAGCGGCGATTAACACATCACTATGCTGATAAAGCGTATTGAGTACTTCGTCACTAGCACCCTGCTTCCAAAACAGCTGCTTGCCAAACTGCGAGTGACGCTCTATTCGATGAGCCAGCTTCTCAACCTGCCACCCCTTCTTCCCAACGATCACCAATGTGATGCGTTCTCCGTTGGCCCAGCACTGTTCTAATGCATCAAGCACTTGCTGATGGCCTTTGCGGGGTTCTAGTGTGCCTACCATAAGTAGCGTTGGCGAAGCCTGCTTGACGATTTGCGGAGTACTATTATCCTTCGTGGGGGGGTGAGCACTCGCTGAATTGTCAGGTTTGAAATCAGCACCTAAATGAAAATGCTTTACCCAAGGGCGATGGGGCAAGCAAGCTTGCTGCGCCATGGCATCCAATTCGGCTTCTACTGTACTTGCGGTATAGCGTGATACGCAGGTAATCCCGTCCGCCAGAAGAGTGATGGCTTCAAACCATTCGCGCATGACCTGTGGTGTTTCCTGAGGAAAACACGCTGGTAAAGAAAGCGGCAATAAATCGTGTACCGTAAAGTAGAAGCGTACGCCTTGCGCCCGCATACGCTGCATAATATGGCCTGCTTGCTTCAGCAAGTTAGGTGCCCATTCAAGCGTTACATAGCAATCTCCTGCCCTTGCTTCTACTGGGCTGTCAGGCCCAGGAGAAGAAATATTCAGCTGCTGGCTAGCAAAGCCGCGCGCCAGATAGAAGTCATCACCTCCCCAACGAATCAACTCTACTCGCCACCCTTCAGGGGGATGACGTAATAAGTGGTCAGCAATACGTCTTGTCACTCTTTCAATGCCGGTTTTCAGGTCTTCCCAGGCGATCGTACTTACGTCTATTAGTAGCCTCGGAAGCTGCTCGGACGGAGTGTAGTCAGCATCAGCCAACGCCTTACTCAACGCATGGGATTGCGGCGTATCTTGCGCGGCCAAGATGTGCTTTAACGCAGGTATGCTGGCCAGCTGATCCAATAATCCTTCAAAGCGATAGCGCATTGACAGGGCTGGAGAGCGCGTAATTGCCTGAGCATACTGTTTTGCGATATGCGCAGGATTAAGCACCTGGCCGACATAATCGCGCCCCTCACGACTCAGTTTTTGACGACTGGCCGGGGAGCTGATGAGTTCACGCATTGCATCAAGCAGTTGCTCGTGAGTAAACCTGTCAGGTAGTAGCTGCAGCGTTTGCTTAGGTAGTTCAGCACTGCTGCCATGTGCATTGGCAATTACCGGTAAGCCGTAGGCCATCGTATCGAAAATAGCACCAGAGGTCTCCCCTCTGGATTGGGTGCGTAATTGCACTGCCAAGTCGGCAGCAGCCAGCCAATGTGTATAGGTGCTTCGATCAGCGTAGCCTGTAATAATAATGGCACGGCCATTTTGATGCTGTTTTATGTAGCGGTTTAGCTCACTCCCATAGTCACCTCCATGCTGAGCCCCCACTAAAACCAATTTGACATTTTGTGAGGCCAGCTCGCTTTCCAGAAAGGTTTCGACTAGCTTATGCGTCAGTTTTTTGGGGTTAATCCCACCAAAACTGGCCACAACATGGCTATGGGTATCCAGCTCTAGCGCATGACGTGCCACTTGTTTATTTGGCCATGGAGGCAATTCACGCAGGTGCGGAATAATACAGGTTGGTTCAAGCTTTCCCTTGTGCCACTGGCTAGCCAAGCTTCGTGCATACTCAGAATGATAAATGATCCCTCCGGCCAAGTCCGTTACCAAACCATTGACCGGATAGTACTCTGGTCCGCGCGAGTTTGGATCTGCATGTTCAAGCGCAATCAGCGCCGGGTAACCGTGGTCAGCATAAAGCCTTTTGGGTAGCGCTTCAGGCAGCAAGTTACTTTCCTGCAGCCACCAGACCGCGTCGAATAAGTAGTAATCATGCAGCACGACCGTGCCTGGGTAGCTGCGCAGTAGTGCGAACTGATAAGCATGATAAAGCGAATTACCAATTTGATAGAGCGTGAATTGGTATTGCTCAGCTTGCTGGCTAAACGTGGTGGCATCGATGACCTTAAAGTGCTCGGTAATGCCGGGCGCAACTATGGGCTGATCAACCACCACCGTAATATCAAAATATATGGCCAGATAAGGCAGCAACTCAGCGCTGTAACAGGCAATTCCAGTGGGCTGAGGCGGCATGGGCGATACAAAAGCAAGGGTGGGGCGCTCGCTTAAAACTACTTCTCTACATTCAATTTTTCGAGCCACCGAGCCATTACTTATTTCTACCATTGTGGCAGGTGCGTGAGCCTGGACAGCATGGTCAATAAGCAAGTCGACCAGTGTTGCATCGTACTCGGTCAACATTTGAGCAGTATGCGGCAGTACACTATAACAATGAGCTTCCGCTACTCCTTGCGTATGCAGAATGCGCCGCCACTCGATTAGTTCACATTCATTGAATCCAACCAATAGCACGTAGATATTGCTGAGCGCGTGTGACTTATCCTTCAATTGGTGAATTAGTCCCTCTCGCCATTGCTGTACGTCAGCAGGCAAGTGAGCATTACGCTTATCGATTAAATAAAGTGTGGTCATTGACTATCACGCTTCCAGCGTTGCTGGAGCCCATTCGTTATGCGCTGTTGGTGCTCACCATATCCCTCGACGGGGTTTTCAACGGTGAAATTGATGAACCGACCTGCCTGAAGCAAGCGGATAATACGCCCTTTGAGGTTTGGAAAAGGTGCCAGCACCTTATGCCCAAGCCGGCGAACGCTAGGGTAAACAACCAGTTTTTTAAGTACATAACGTAGCGTTTTTTTAATCAGGGCTTTGATCACCTTGCTTCTCCTTTACCAGTGGCTGGCCATCCTTGTTGAATTGCTTGTCTAGCTCATCAGCTAACGCGCACCAAAACTGTTGATAGCTAAACGTCTCAGCGTGTTGGCGACATGCCTCGGGTGAAAACGTGAGCAACTCGAAATGTTCGATAGCTGCTTGCAAGCTGGCGACAGTTTGCTCTTTAAACCATAGGCCTGTGGCATAAGGGCTGCCTGGATCGCCGCGCACAGTTTCAAGCGCACCGCCTTTTCCATAGGCAATGACGGGTGTTCCGCAGGCTTGGGCTTCCAAGGGAAGAATGCCGAAATCCTCATTGGCCGCAAATACAAAGCCTTTAGCTTTGGCCATTAGCTGCGTTAATTGAACATCAGTCTGGTAACCTAAAAGCTCAATATTGGGACATCCCACCGCCAGCTGGGCCAGCCGGGCTTTCTCAGGACCGTCACCAACGACTTTTAGCTTGCGCTGGGGCATGGCGGAAAAAGCGTTAATAATCAAGTCAAGGCGTTTGTAAGGCACAAGACGCGACGCTGCCAAATAGTAGTCTTCACGAGATTGTTTACTGAGCTGGTAGCGTTCTATATCCACGGGTGGATGAATAACACTGGCTTCACGCTGGTAATATTTCGCAATTCGTTTGGCCACATTATGCGAGTTAGCCATAAAGTGATCGACCTGAGTGGCGCTGAAATAATCCCATTGACGCAAGCGTTTGAGCATTACTCTGACACAGGTTTCCATGAACGGTATGCGAAAATTAGCATCTTCCAGGTATGACTCTTTCATGTCCCAGGCATAGCGCATCGGGGTGTGGCAGTAGCAAATATGTGTTTGATCTGGGTGTGTATGTACACCTTTGGCCACCGCATGACTTGAGGAAATTACCAGATCAAAACTACGCAGATCAAATTGCTCAATCGCGTAAGGCATCATCGGTAAATAGTGGCGATAATAACGACGCGCCCACGGCAAGCGCTGAAGAAAGCTGGTGTGTATGGGGTGCGATGTTAACCAGGGAGCTGCCTCCTTGGGCATAAAATTAACAGTCGTAAACAGCTCAGCCTGAGGAAACGCCTTTACCAGCGCATGCAGCACTTTCTCAGCGCCCCCGTTCACCACTAACCAGTCGTGAACAATGGCAACCCGCAGGGATTGATAGCGCGTGTGCAGCGCAGCAAGAGAATTTCCTGGCATCATCTTTTAAGACTCTAATAGAGAGCCAGCCGAAAGCATGATACACCTAATGATGTCCAGGCATTACGCACAGATACGTAAAATTATCTACCGGGCTTTTGGCTGGCACTTGTTGCATAAGACGGCATAGCTTAAAGCAACTGTTCCGCTGGCTCCAGTGAGTCAATCACCCGTGAATAAAGCCACGCGGGCACATCAACTGGCCTTACCTTGCTAACCATGCACGCTTACTGACGCCCATAATCGTCGCTATAACGGACAATATCGTCTTCGCCAAGATAGGCACCGGTTTGCACCTCAATTAGCTTAAGAGGGATAGCCCCGGGATTTTCCAAGCGGTGGATCGTGCCTAGCGGAATATAGGTCGATTGGTCTTCGGCTAGTATAAAACTGCGCAGATTGTCTGTATTGGCGTAACCGTCCCCTAGCGTTACCTGAGCCGTACCATTAACGACTACCCAATGTTCTGCACGATGGTGATGCATTTGCAGGGAGAGTTTACCGCCTGGCTTTACCACGATTTCTTTCACTTGAAAGCCATCGGTTAGCACCAGCGTACGATAGTGCCCCCAAGGGCGATAAACTTGCCGATGGCTCTGATACTCTTTGCGCCCCCCTGCTTTGAGGGCATTGACGATTTGCTTGGTAGCCTGCGCATGTTCCCGACTCGCAACCAGAACGGCATCCTCGGTTTCAATCACAACGAGATTTTCAACACCAACGGTAGCCACTAAACGCGATTCGCTATGGACAAGGCTATTATGCGTATCATGGAGAAGGACGTCGCCTCTTAACGCATTACCGTCGATGCTGGACCCTGCCGCCAGTTCGTGTAATGCGTCCCATGCACCAATGTCACTCCAACCTGGCGACATGGGAACCACTGCTGCTTGATCAGTATGCTCCATCACTGCATAGTCAATCGATTCGCTGCGACACCGACTGAAAGCCTCAACATCAACACGAATAAAATCAAGGTCTTCATTGCGATTGGCAAACGCTGTCTGGCACTCCTCTAGTATGTCGTTGGCATAGGTAGCTAACGCTTCCAGGTACACTTTTGCTTCTACTAGAAAAATACCGCTATTCCAGAGATACTGGCCAGTTGCCAGATACTCTTGGGCTTTGGTGAGGTCAGGCTTCTCGACAAAGCTATCTACGATAAACCCGGCAGCCAAAGGCTGGCCCCGTTTAATGTAACCGTAACCCGTATGCGCAACACCAGGCTCAATACCAAAAGTAACTAGCTTGCCTGAATCAGCCAGTTTGCTTCCATGAACAATGGCTTGAGAAAAGGCATAGGTATCTTTTATTACGTGATCAGCGGGCATAACGAGCAGTTGAGCGTTTGCACGACCATCCGCAACAGCAGCTAACGCTGCTAGAGCAAGGGCTGGCGCAGTATTACGACCGCAAGGCTCTAAAATAATACCAACCTTGTTAATGCCCACCTGCTGCATTTGCTCTGCAACGAGAAAGCGATGCTCTTCGTTGCAAATAATCAAAGGGGCCTGTACGTCAATATCAACATCAGATAACCTGAGCGCAGCCTCTTGAAGCAAGCTGAGTTTTTCATTATGCAAATTCAAAAATTGCTTTGGGTAGTGCTCACGAGATACCGGCCACAAACGCGAACCAGAACCTCCGGATAAAATAACCGGAATAATCATTCTTCCCCCAAAAGGGCTGCTAGATAAAAACTTATGCTCACTCATGCAGTGAACTTTTATTTGCTAAATACCCAAACGCGCGACAAAAGATAGCTGCTAGAAGCAGCCACCAGTACGGCTGGGATTATTGCCCACATACCGGCCAACCCACCCCATAATGCAATAACCAACACGCCATTATTCAGCGCGAAACCACACAAGGACATCGCCAAAAATCGTGACAATTGAGCACGACGGCGAAACGTAAAATACTGATGCCCCAGCAGTGAAGCTGTAAACGCTACACTATAGGCCGCTAAATTGGCCCAAAGTTCGGCTATTAATGGCCAAAATATGAGAAGTGCTGCTGCAGTGGCAATATGTAGCGCACTGGCTGCCACTCCAACGACCCCAAAACGTACGATTTGCCAAAACTCAGCGAACGTCAACATAGTCATCGCTAGTGTCAATGACAAAGTAGAGAGGCCTCTGTTTGCTTTCAATAAACAGCCGACCTACGTATTCTCCTAGAATGCCTATAGATAGCAACTGCATACCGCCAAAAAAAAGAATAGCGGACATCATAGAGGCGTAGCCTGGGGCATCGCGCCCAAAAAATATCACTTGAGCAATAATGACAATAATATATAGAAAGGAAATACCCGCAATAAGAGCACCAATATAGGACCAGACCCTCAGAGGCAAGGTGCTAAAGCTAAAAATGCCGTCTAGTGCGAAATTCCAGAGTCGCCAATAATTAAATTTTGAATCCCCTGCGACCCTGGCAGGCCGACTATAGGGAACGCTTAAGCTTGTGTAACCCACCCATGCGTACAGACCTTTCATAAAGCGATTTCTTTCGGGTAAGTGGCGCAGCGCTTCTATCATACGTCGGTCAATTAATCGAAAATCACCCGCATTTTCAGGAATAGGAGTTTCTGTAATTCGATTGAAAAGACGGTAAAACCAGCTGGCTGAACGGCGCTTGGCCGCCGTGTCCTCAGGGCGGGTAGTGCGCACACCATAGACCATATCAACCTGAGCCTCACGCCAACATTGAACAAAGGTCATGATTAGCTCTGGCGGGTCTTGCAAGTCCACATCCATGGGTACTGCTGCGTCTCCACGGGCATTTAGCAATCCTGCAGAGAGCGCCACCTCTTTACCAAAGTTACGGCTTAACGCTATATAGCCCACGCGGGGATAGCGCTCGACTATCTGCTTAAGGATCGTAAGCGTTTGGTCTGATGAACCATCGTCAACAAAAAGAATATTCCACTGCCATTCCACATCTGCCAACACTTGATGTACGTGCTGGACAAACAGTTCTATGGTCTGCTCTTCGTTGAACACCGGAACAACCAGTGCAAGCTCGACCTGAGCAATATCAGTTGGCGTTTTTTGTTTCACAGCTTACTCTCGTGAAGCGCGTTCAGATCATTCTGTGTATGGCTTTTCCCATCTTCTTGTGAGCTCGCCCCAATAAGGCTGCTATGCCAGACAATGGTGACGTCTTGGTGCCTCTTACATGACCACTCTTGCAATATACAGGCTTGCCGCCCCAATTCATTATCAGTAATTAAATAGGTATTACCTGGAAATAGCTGGCCTTGTTCGAGGGCGTGCTGATGTGCTGCCGTTACATTTTCAATCAACGCATCGTTAGCACGCGCTAAATATGCAACGTTCACCGGGATTTGATGCTTCGCAGCGATCCACAGGTAAGGCCTTAGCGGATTAAAATAATTTGCAGGAAATGCGATAAATCGTTGACTATCTTCCCAAACGGGTGTCAAAGCATCATCTCTAAGCACGCTGTAAGGAAGCGGCTCCTGATAGCTTATGGCCAGTCGGTCTGCCACCGTATCGTGTATAAATTCATACCATCCACGTAAATCTTCGCGCTGAAGTATCACGGTAAGCACTAACAGCGGCAACCAAACACCTGTCTTTAATCGTTTCGTGACTATTATTAAAGCGGCTATAATCAATACATATTGCAATGGCCAAACCATGCGTCCACTAGAGCGCAAGTAATCTCGAAATGGAGCAAATAGAATATCGTAATGTAGCGCTATCCCCTCACCTCCAAACGCTACCTGCCCTGCCAATGCAAATAGAAATAAACCTACTGATGCAATGACGACCGGGGTCCAATCAGGCCGTTGAACATTAGCATGAAATGGCCTTTCTGCCTGACGGGCCTCCTCAAACAGACCTTTGATATACAGCGCAGCGGCGACACTACAAAGCAGTAATAGACCTGCTCCCATGTAAGCCATGCCTTCATACTGCCCTTCAATAGCAGGCGCCCAACCGGCGAAAACTGATGACATCGAAGGGAAGTTATCGTCAAAAAACCATGCCGACGAACTGGGGTTCAAAAAGGTCAGTAGCTCAGCAGAATAATAACCGTATCCCCCCGATGCTGCACTTTGCTCGCCCAAGTGGAAATAACCGACACTCCACATACATAGCAGAACGATGCCTGGCGTAACTAGTGCATTTCCCCAGCCTAAAACATTTTCCTTTACGAGCAGCTCCAGACTGCTACTACGCTGCCATTGCCACCAGACCTGTCGCAACCACCATACCGCCCAAAACACCCCAACCATAAAAAACAGATAAAAATGCATTAAAACAGCAATTAGCAGTAGCGCAAGCCAGTTCAACGCCGAGCGAACGGTTGTATTTCTTATCAGTAAAGTATATTCAAGCGCGATAAAAATCAGCCAGTGGGCCGTTAGCGCTTCATGGCCATGAATCCCTAATCCTCTAGCGGTTATTATAGGTAAACAGCCCATTAGAACTGCGCCCATTACTGCTGCCACTGCAGGCACATTGAGCTTGAGCAGCAAACGGCATGCAAAATAACCGTTTAGGATATAGTTAATAAACAGCGCTAAGCCCAAGTACTGAAATAATGGAGGCAACCAACTATTAACTAACTTTAATGGTATCGCGTAAAGTGGAATTGAGTCTGTATAGACAATGCTGGTTGTCAGGTCTGTTGCCAGTGTGCTAATAGCGCCTAACGGCCACTGCCAAGCCTCTTGGCGATAAAAATGCCAACCTATAAAATGCTGAAAAGAATCACCCTCACGTAATAACCAATACGTGTTAAGTGGCTCAATCATTCCATTATGAAGATACCAGGCGAACCCTCCTAGCAATACTCCAGCGACAATCGCGGGAAAACACTCAGACACATGCGCCGAATGTTTCCAAGTCATCCTTTTCATATACTTCCTTTAGCGCTTGTCTTGTCAGGGCTGTGGATTCACGAAACCGCACACGACAGTCATCGCTAAAATTTTGAGATCAAACCCCAACGACCAGTTCTCAATATAATACAGGTCGTACTCAACACGCCTTTCCATCAGCTTGACTTCATCAGTAATGCCCCGCAGGCCATTTACCTGTGCCCAGCCTGTCATACCAGGCTTAACGCGATGTCGTTGCATATAGATATTGATATGGTCTTTATAATGGTCGTTATGATCCATAGCGTGTGGTCTTGGCCCTACCAGCGACATGCGGCCTTGAAGTACATTATAGAGCTGAGGCAGTTCATCCAGGCTAGTACGACGTAAAAAGCGGCCAACACGAGTCACACGGCTATCGAAGTGTGAAGCCTGCTTGGTGACCGAACTTTCATGCAGGTGCATCGTTCTAAATTTATAAATTCTAAAACGTTTACCATCCAGGCCATGACGCTCCTGCTTGAAAAGGATAGGCCCTCCCATGGTACAGCGAATAGCAATCGCCACAGCAAGCATGACAGGACTAAACATAATAAACAGCACGAACCCCAGCAAGCGGTCTTCCAGCGCTTTGAAAAGCCGCATGGGGCCGCTTAATGGAGTGTAGTTAAGCTCTAAGGAATAGAGTCCCGCGACTTGCGTGATCCGGTGATTTAATAATCGGATATCTGTTAAATCAGGAAAAAATCGTATACTGGCTGGGATCCCGGCAAGTAAACGCATTAGATGACGAACCCGATTGCTTTGAACCAGCGGATACCCAAGCCATATCTCATCAAATTCACGCTGAAAGATATTGGCCTTAGCAAACGCCGCTATTTTGTGAAAAAAGGCAGGGTCATTTTCGTCAACATAATGGCCCATTACGATGTATCCCGCATGAGGCGTTTTAACGATCATCTCTTCCAGCAGTGCAATATTGTCTTTTTTACCCACTAATAACACGCGCTTAAGGTTATGGCCCTTGGCACGCAGACGCTTTAAGTAGACGTAAAGCAAGGTACGCATTGTGCTGCCTACCGTGAGTATCGCCAAGGCCGAAACGCCCATCCATAACCGGGAGTAGCTTTGAGTTTCTTGAACAGCCACTAATAGCAGACTGAGCAGCCCTAAAGTGGCTACCCAAGCGGCCAAGTAAATACCCAGCATGTTGTAAAGACTGCGGCCGCGCCAAGGTTGATAGAGACCTATTAATTCCCCAACAGCGGGCAGCAGCAAGCTGCCCACCAGGATAAGAAACAGATAGTCGTTACCCTCTACAACAACATGCGGCATTAGCCGCAGAACGGCAAGAGCAACGCCTATAGCGATCGCAGCATCGAAGCAACGCATGGCACGTCGCAACCATTCGTTGCTTTGACTTGTTTTTATAACGGCCATAGTTGCTGACTACCGGGCTACCTGCACTGACGTAGACATCGAGGCCAGTAGCGCCATGATGCGATCCAGGTCTTGGCTCTCTAGACTGCCCACGGCTGATTGCAGCGCCAACATGTCCAGCGCATAATTACCTACCGTATCGACATACTGGATACGTTGGTCGTAGAAGCTTGCCCGTGCGTCTAGCACATCGACCAGGTCGCGCAGACCTAGTTGCTCGCCCCTTTCAGCCGCTTCCAGGAAGAGTTGACCTGAGGCAATTGCCTGATTCAGCGCCTCCAGCCGACGCTGCCCGCCGTTCAATGCTCGAATACGGCGGCGAACTTCCTGCATGGCCAGATTGCGTTCGTTATCAACCGTTGCCTGGCCTGCTTCGATGCGTCTTTCGCCTTGGCGCACGCTGGCATTGGTATAACCACCGCGATAAATAGGCACGCTTAGCTCAACACCGGCCCGGTAATCTTCACTTTCTCGCAAATCATCATCACTAATGCGGTCGGAGTAACTGAGGTTCAGGTTAAGCTCTGGGTAATAGCCCGCACGCCTGGCGCCAGTATCCGCTTGGGCAATTTTTTGCTGCTCGGTCGCCAGCAGGACATTAAGATTTTGCCCTGTACGCGCTAGCCATTGCTCTGCCTCACCCATCTCGTCATCCAACGTTACGTTGGATAACTCGCTCGGCGGGCTGCTTGCAAAGGAAGGCATCACTCCGGTCAGGCGCTCTAGCTCACTTAGCGCATTATCCAGCTCGTTTTCCGCTTCTACCGCGTCTGACACCGCCTGGTCGTAACGGGCTTGAGCCTCCAGTAAGTCAACGCGGTTCCCCACGCCCAAGTCAAAGGCGCGGCTTGCCTGGCGCACCTGCAAATCGAGCGACTCCTGCTGGGCTTCGAGCAAACCTGAGCGCTGGGCTGCCAGATAAGCTTTTATGTACGCTTCGCTAACTTGCATCGCAAGCTCTTGCTCAATAACGGCTAGCTGAAGTTCAGCGGCGCTTACCTGGGCGCCCGCAACATCGACGCTACGCCAGCGCTCAAGACTAAAGAGCGGCTGCTGTAGCTGGACCTGCCAATATGCTTCGTCTATTTCACCGGGACGCTGGGTGTTACCAAACTGATCTATCTCTTCAACGGTTTGAATATTGGTTGAGTCTTGCCACAAGTATCCGCCCGTAGCGGTTACCTGAGGCAGCAACCGTGAGCGCGCCATGGGAATTTCTTCCCGCGTGGCTTCAAGCTCAAACCGCTGGCGTGACAAATCAGAGTCGTGTTCCAGGGCACGAACGAACAAGCCCGGCAGCGAGGGCAGCGTTTGAGGCTCGCCAGTTGCATCGTTTAGCGCTTCAAATTCGTTCAGCGACTGCTGGTCAACAGGCACGTCGCTTTGTGAGAATGCCGCATGACTAAACAAGGCAACCGCAATGCTGAGCGCACTTAAGGTAAAGCGTGGCGTCCGTGTCATTAGTCCTCCCGGATAGCGCGAGCCAGCATATCGGTAACAGGCTTGGCGATGTAGCTGGCAAAGGTACGCTCACCAGTACGGATCATCACTTCGGCAGGCATGCCAGACAGCAACTGCATCTGCTCAGTCATATCTTCGCGGCCTTCGTCAGTAACACGTATACGCGTTTTATAATAGCGCTGCCCAGTCGCCTCATCTTCAAAGCTGTCGGCACTTATGTGGATGATTTCGCCATCAATAATGTTAGTGAGACGCTGGTTAAAAGCCGAGAAGCGAATTTCGGCGAGCTGCCCCAAAAACAGGTTATCGATATCGCGCGTGGGCACACGAGCCTCGACCACAAACCCGTCATTGGAAGGCACAACGTCCATGATAGAGTCGCCAGGACGAATAACGGCACCCACGGTATATACCTGTTGACCAACAATAGTGCCCGATACGGGCGCGCTTACCACAGTGCGATTTACCTGATCGGTCAGTGAGGTAATACGCTCTTCCGCTTCGGCGATCTGCGACTGAGCGTTACGCAACTGCTCACCCACTTCAGCCTGAAACTCCTGCTGAGTGGTCTCTTTCTGCATGCGGTTTTCACTTATTTGCGAACGCAGCTGAGCCATATTGGCTTGGAACTCGGCGTTGTCACCTTCGTATTGCAAGATCTGGCGTTCAAGCTCACGAAGGCGCTGATTATCACCCAGCCCCTCACGGTAGAGCGAACGGAAGTCTTCGGCTTCAGAGCGCAGCGAGCTGATGCGCTGATTATTAACCCGCGTGCGTGCTTCCAAGCCATCGATCTGCTCTTGCATCTGGACGATCTGCTCATCCATGGCTTCCAAGGTGCTGAGAAGCGACTGGCGACGTGCCTGAAAGAGACCTTGCTGCACGGCGGTCACCTGCTGAGCACGCTCGTTGTCGACAGAGCTGAGCTCTTCGGGCATTTCCAGCAACGAGGCGCCTTGCTGCTCTGCCAGTAAGCGCACTTCCATTGCCCGATTGATGTAATACTGGGATTGGGCAATTTCCAACTGTGAACGCACCTGGGTGTCGCTCAGCACCACCAGCGGCTGGCCGGCTTCTACCTTGTCGCCGTCAGACACCAGCAGCTCGCGCACGATGCCCCCTTCAAGGTGCTGAACGGTGCGCTTGAACGACTCCATTGATACATTACCTGGAGCAACCACGGCAACGGCCAGGGAGGCGGTCACCGACCACACTATGAAGCCACCTAGCGCAATACCCAAAATCGCGTAGCCCAGCTTGCGATAGCCTTTATCGCTGGTAGGCAACACTTCCTGGGCTTCACCGTCAATGGTGGCGGGGCCTTGCGGGGTCACATCTATTTCGTTTTTAGCCGGAAGCTGGTCTTTACGGTTGCTCATCTTACGACTCCTCACTGCCGCCGCTACGGCCACCGGAAATAGCGGAAAGGCGAGCTGCATTCTGCTGCGCGACTTGGGGGCGTTTCTTGGCAAACTGGGCGAGCACCTGGTCTCTAGGCCCGAACATGCTTACCTGGCCCTCTTTCATGACCAGTAGCTTATCCATGGATTTGAGGACACTGGTCCGGTGGCTAATCACAAACAGAGTTGTGCCTTCGGCTTTCAAATGAGAAATCGCTTGGCCTAATGCGCGCTCGCCTGCTTCATCCAGATTGGCATTGGGTTCATCCAGCACCACCAAGACAGGGCTGCCATAAAGCGCTCGAGCCAAACCAAGTCGCTGACGCTGCCCTCCAGAAAGTGCGCCACTAGTAGAAGAGATAATAGTGTCGTACCCGTTGGGAAGCTCCAGCACCATCTCATGCACGCCGGCTTTTTTCGCAGCTGCAACTACTTCCGCAGAATCAATATTGCCAAATCGAGCGATGTTCTCGCTGATAGAGCCATCAAACAATTCAATATCTTGAGGCAAGTAACCAATATAAGGACCTAATTCGTCTCGGTTATAGTGATTAATCTCAGCGCCATCAAGGCGTACATCGCCAACTTGAGTTGGCCAGATACCCAGCAGCACGCGAGCCAAGGTGGACTTACCGGCCGCACTAGGACCAATAATGCCAACATGCTCGCCTTTGGCTACACTGAAGTTGATACCACGAATAGTTGCCATACGCGTGCCCGGAGGCGCTGCAGCCACGTTTTCAATATCGATAATACCTTGAGGTGCCGGTAGCGACATGCGGCGTTGATCATCAGGTATTTGGGTAAGTAAATCATTCAGCCGACTATAGGCGCCTCGTGCGGCAACAAAGCCTTTCCAGCCACCAATCATCTGGTCGATAGGTGCCAGTGCACGGCCCATCAGGATAGAGCCTGCAATCATCATACCTGGCGTCATATCACCATTGAGCACCAGCAGTGCCCCCAGGCCAAGAATCAAGGACTGGAATAGAAGACGCATCACTTTAGATGTATTTGTTAATGCACCGGCGCGGTCGCTTGCCTGGGACTGCTTGGCAAGAAACTCATGGTGGCGCTTGGACCAGCGGCCCATGATGCCCGGCAACATGCCCATGGCATGCAGTACTTCTGCGTTTCTCAAGTTGGAGTTAGCCAGGTTTTGCGCCTGGATTTGCTCGCTATTAGCTTCTGCTAACAGGCCTTTTGTTGATTTTTCATTGACCAAGGCAAGTACGAATAAAATGATGCCAGCGCAGGTGGCAAATATGCCCAGCCATGGATGAAAAATGAACAAAATACCAAGATAGATAGGCACCCATGGAGCATCAAAAAAGGCAAACAGGCCGTTTCCCGTGAGAAACTGGCGTAAGTTTGTTAGATCATTTAATGGTTGGGCACTTTGCGTACCTGGAGCAACAATGCTGCGGCGAAACATTGCACTATACAGTCGTTGATTAATCGTGGTATCCAGCCGATTCCCAATCCTGACCAGCATCCGCGACCTTACAAGCTCTAGTCCGCCCATCACCATAAAAAGGAACACCACCACCAAGGTGAGCATGACAAGAGTGTCGAGGCTTTGGGTAGTAAGTACGCGGTCATATACTTGGAGCATATACATCGGGGGAACAAGCATCAGCAGGTTTACAAACATGCTGAAAAAACCCACCGATACAAACGAACCCTTACAGGCGCTCAATGCACGCTGCAGATCCGTTGCTTCCTGTTGCTTTGCCATGGAGGGATCACCGTTGAATCAAAGAAGTCACGCGAAGATTAATCGCGGCAGCATAACAGAAACGCCCCTGCCAAGGGTAGGGGCGTTACAAGAGCAGGATTTATATATTCAGAACGAAAATATCATCCAAATAGCAACATGCTTTCGTCAGACTCGGAAAAACCAACCATTACCGCACCTTTCTCGGCACCGTTGGCTATTTCATCAAGCCAATACTGTTTACCTGCCGCGTCTGCCGCTCGTTCGAGCACGTTGGAATACATTAGTTCAACAAAGGCGTCATCCTGTATGCCTGCATGGCGCTCGTTGAACTCATCAGAGGCAATAAAGCTGTTGGCAATAGTGTCAAGGCTTGCACTCTGGCTGACGTCCAGCCAGTAGCCCAGGCCCGCGCCATCGGCATCGCGTTCAAAGGCCGCATCATACAGTCGTAGGAGAGGATCAACCGCTTCGCTGAGCACAGCGTCATCGCGGAATGCCAGGTTCTGAATGCGCAGGTCTTCGCTACTCGACGTTTCAGCTTCGCTGAACGGTGTTTCGCTATACATGGCGCCCATGTATTCGGCGAAGGCGTCTTGCTCACTCCCCTTCTCAGCGAAGTCGAACTTGCCATCCAGCTCATAGGCTTCAAGCAGATCAACGCGTTCAAGATATTGGTCTTCTCCTAGCGGATAACCGTCGCCACCGTCAGCCATGAAGCCCAGGGTAACGACTTTTACGGTCGCGTCTGCATCGCCGACCAAGCGCCCGTTGGCCACCAGCACGTCATGAATTTGGCCGTCTTCGTTGAGAATAGCAGCACTTTGAATACGCTGCCCTGCGGGCTGCTCCCAATCGTAGCTGTACTGAACGCCGCCCACCTGGGCAAACTGGCCTGCACTGATATCAGGGGCGGCGGCCGCTACGGCGTGCTCTAACACGTCAAGCAGCGTGCTGCGGTTAACCGTCAGGATGGCCAGGTCATTATTGAAGCGCAGTGCCGAAGCGGCGTCCAACTGAGATACACCACCTGCTGGCTTGCCGATGGCATCATTGGCAGACGGTGCCTGATAGCTGGGCTCGCTATCGCCGCCTTGCACGACGACTTCGCCAATCGCTTCACGAATACCGCCGCCGTTCTTGAACGAGACCATGACATCGTCATCCAGCTGGCGGGCATACCAGAGGTTGGCGTCGGCAGTGAGGTTCCCGAGATTGGTCTCTTCGGTGCGCACCGAGCCGCGTTCTCCCACCAGATATACATCGGACAGGCCAAGAACATTGCCATCCTGGTCGGCCACGAACTCACCCACGGCACCGACAAGGTCCTGGGCAATCTGGCCTTTGGTTCCGTCAGCAAAAGCGTCTTCCAGGCTGCCCCACAGAGCTTCTACCTGCTCATCCGTCGAGGCGTAAACGCCTGAAGTGGTCTGCTCAATCGAGTCGGTGACGACGTGGCCATTTTCGTCAAATTCGACCACTAGCTGAGCGACATAGCGCCAACCGGCATCGGTGTTCACGATGACCACGTCATTACCGGAAACATCCTTGGTGAGAATCGGGTAGGTGTCATACGGCTCGCCCGCGCCAGGAAACAGACCGCGGTCAATGTCATTTTCATTGGCTAGCAGCGAGTCCGAACCACCGGCGATAACGATATCGACGCCGTCCAGCAGGGTCGCCAGTTCTTCTTCAAACTGAATTTGCTGCAAATGCGCACTCAGGATGATCTTATTGATGCCTTGCGCCTCCAGGTCATCAACCACCGGCTGAATGATAGCGGCCAGGGCCTGCATATCATTGCTGCCACCTGAGAGCACGTCTACACCGCCTATCGATGAAATACTCTCGAGAATCTGGGTGGTAACACCGATAATGCCAATCTTTTCACCGCCACGTTCAGCAATGACTGCCGGGGCAAGCTTAGGCTTGTTCGCATCAGCCAGCACTTCTTCAAGCGTCGACTGAAATGCATCGTGTGAAAATATCTCGTTGGTGGCCAAACCGCTAAGCGCTGAATCCTCTGAGAAGTCCAGGTTGGCAGATATATAGGGGAATTGGGCACCCAGCCACGCTACGTCGGCAGCACTTTCACCATTGACCACGGGCGCGAGCATGTCGGCAATCAGGTCGGTTCCCAAGTCGAACTCATGGTTGCCCAGCGCCACTGCTGCGGCATCGACCAGATCCATCAGCAGCGTTTCAACCCGCCCCGAGGCGGCTGTAATACCACTCATGGAGCCCGTTTCCAGTCCGTAAACATCCTCTACGGCGGTCTGGAACGCAGCTTGTAGGCTCTCTTCAGACGCAGCACTTAAATAGGGCCCAGGCAACACCAGATCACCCGAGCTCACAAACAATGAGTTGGCGTACTGGTTTTCCAGGTGGTCGACGATGGAAACGAAATTGGGTGCGTTCAGTAAGTCCCCGCCACCCCCTTCCATATCAGCGGCGTGCAGAAGCTGTAGCTGAAAGTTGCTCATTGAAATCCCCTTCTTTTTTGAGTATTCGCCCCTTCAAGCGATGAGGGATGTTACTGAGCTAACAGTGACGGCTATATGACACTTTGAATAAATTCGTGCAAAAAATCGTTTTATCCAAGAGTTCAATGCTTGGGCAACGGTTTGTATCACAGCGTCAATATGGATATCTAAAACGTCACAATCATGACATACCCAAGCGTTAGGTTAGGTAATCACGTGATATTGCGAACGATGGACGCCGCATATTGACAGGGTCTTGTCATGCATGTCGCTTGCAACATGTGCATACATGACCCAAACCACAAACGAATGACTGCTTACCTGGACGGAAAATGGACATGAATAACCAGATCATTGTTAGCTCGTTGTACCAGACGCTGCTGTTACGCCAACCCGATGATCAAGGACAGCGTTACTGGGCGGGTTTGCTGGATCGCCGTGAAATAGATGTCGAGGGTGTTGCACGCAACCTGTTGGCCAGCACCGAGTTTAACGAAGTGATTCAACCGATCACCCAGCTTTATACCACTTACCTGTTGCGATCAGCCGATACAGAGGGCCTCACCTACTGGGCCAACACGCTGCGTGAAGGATTAACGCTGCAGGAGGTAACTGAAAGCTTCAAGACTTCTGCCGAGTTCCAAACGATTGCTACGTATGACGATACAGCCTGGCTTACTCAGGCGTATCAGGGGGTGCTGGGACGCGTGCCGGAGCCCACTGGCGCTGACTACTGGTTGGAATTACTTTCTACTGGCGCTTCACGTGAAAACATTCTACAAGCCATCGAGGCGAGCAACGAAAGTCAACAGTTAGCGCCGTCCAGGATGCTGCAACCCCTCGCGGGTGAAGGTGACAATGCAACTGATACTAGTTTCGATACATTGCTAGGCCATCTGATTAACCAAATCGAGGACGAGGCAACCCAGCCTGAACCCGAAGAACCGGAACAGCCTGTAGAACCGGAGCCGCCCGAAGAACCGGAGCAGCCCCAAGAACCGGAACAGCCCCAAGAACCGGAACAGCCCCAAGAACCGGAACAGCCCGAAGAACCGGAACAGCCCGAAGAACCGGAACAGCCCGAAGAACCGGAACAGCCCGAAGAACCGGAACAGCCCGAAGAACCTGAGCCGGGAAAAACACCCCAACCCGATTTTCAGCTAGGCGAGCGCTACTACCAGGGCGCATCAGACGCATCAGCAGCCGTTGCCATTGACGAGCAACTAATGCTGGTCGCGGACGATGAAGATCAGACCCTACGCCTTTATGACCGCGAAACGGGCGGCGCGCCACTTGTGGCAATTAATCTGAACGATGCGCTGGGTCTCAGCGATAGCCAGGAAGTGGACCTCGAAGCCGTAGCCACCTACCAGGGGGTTCAATACTGGCTAGGCTCGCATCAAAGCGGCCAGCGCTCGATGATATTCACTACAGAAGTGTCCGGTGATAGCGCTGACACATTCGATATCAGCGTGACCGGCCAGTTTACCGATCTAGCCAAACAGCTCGCTGCCTGGGATGCGAACAACGAGCATGGTTTAGGGGATAACGCGCTGAAACTGGAGCTGGGAATAAATGTAGAAGGTGCGGTGTTTATCGACGAGACCCTTTACCTTGGCCTGCGGGCGCCGTTGGACGACGATTTCGCCCAACTGTTACCAGTCTCCAACGCTATCGACTTGGTAAATGGCAGCGCTACCCAAGCATCATTTGGCGAGCCGCTGCGGCTGGATCTTGATGGCCGGGCCGTGCGCGCCATTGAGCCTGCTGGAGAAGAAGGTTACTTGATTCTGGCAGGCCCTGTAGATGATGGCGATGACGCTGGTTTTGGACTCTATTTATGGGACGGACACCATGCTGTTCGCGAAATTGACGGCATCGATCTAAACACCATTCCTGAGGCGCTCACCGCAAAACCCGAAGCGCTTTTTGACGTAAAAATGAGCGATGCAGGTATTTCAGCCAGCGTGCTTTTTGATAGCGGTACGGTCGACTGGTTTGATGATGGTCGGTCTTCGAAAGACCTTCCAGATAGCCAGCAGCAGTTTATCGGTACGGATATTATGTTTGACGCGCTGCCGGATATGGCCCCGCGTGCAGGCGATATCGCCGTTACGGCCGTTAGCGGTAGTGACAAAGAGTTTCAGTTTGTTGCACTACACGGTATCGCCGAAGGGGCAGAAATTACCTTTACGGATTCCGGCTGGACGGGTGATGGCTTCCGAGCCAATGAAGGTGCAGTGAAATGGACAGCGCCAGCAGGCGGTGTTGCCCCGGGCACAGTGATTTCTCACACGCAAAATGCCGACCAGTTCTCTAATGCCAACAGCGCGGCGGTAGGTAATGGCAGTTTCAACCTTTCCGTGGGTGGCGACCAGGTTATTGCGTTTGTGGGTGAAGATACAAACCCTACCTTTATCTATGCCATTCAGACCAATAGCAGTGAGTGGCAAGAAACCGCCACAAACTCCAATAACTCGGCCCTACCGCCAGACCTGGAAAATGGCACTACGGCCATTGCCGTTGGCAGCGCGCGTAACGCGGCCTTTACCGCCGATGGTTACGGTACGGCAGACGCGCTTTTAGCAGCGATTGGTAATCCAGATAACTGGACCTTCGAGCGCAATGCCCTGCCCGATAACGCAACGATGGAATTTCGTATTGGCACGATGGAGGCGCCTTATGTGCCGGGTGAAAGTGACATTGGCCTAGTCATTACCGAGATCTGGCCAGGGCAAGCCGGTACGGATATCACCGAAGACTGGTTTGAAATCACCAACCGTTCTGGTGACACTCTGGACTTTGCTGAATCTCCGCTCTACTACGACGACGACAGCGCCAACCCGCAAGATGCCGTGCTTATCGAAGGCCTGACCACGCTGGCACCGGGCGAATCCTCCATTGTGATCGTCGATGGTGGCATTGATGCCGTGGCCCAGTTCCGTGAGGCCTGGAGCAACATCAGTAACATCGACAGCCTGAAAGTTGGCTTTGCCGACAATGCCGCCGGTTTGGGCAGTGGTGGCGATGCCGTCACCCTCTGGCAGGGCGACCCGCGTATTGATGGCAACAAAGTTGGCTTTGAAGCCTACCCCGACACGTCAAATAACGACGCCGCTTCGTGGAACGTGGACCGCCAAGCGTTCACGCAGACAGATGAAGAGGGTGCAGCTAGCTCTTCTGCCGCGGGGGGTAATAGTGGCGACGTACCCGCTCTCGCCTCTCCTGGCGTTGCCATCAAACCGGAGCCCGAAATTACGCTGATTTCGACGGTTCAGGGTGAAGGCGGTACCAGCGCGCTAAATGACGAGAATGTCACGCTAGAAGCGATCGTTACCATGGTGACGCCCGGTATGGATGGCTTCTTTCTGCAAGAAGAAGATGAGGACAACGACGATAACCCGCTGACCTCCGAAGGAATCTTCGTTTATGCAGGGAGTGGCAGCAGTGAATGGCTTGAGCAGCTCTCTGCGGGCGACCAGATCCGTATTGGTGGCACCGTTTCAGAATTTTATGACAAGACTCAGCTTACCGCTGACCGCTCCAGTCTCGACATTCTGGCTCGCGAGCAGCCTCTGCCCCAGAGCCAGGCCATCAAGCTACCTTTTGCCAACAAACAGGGCCTGGAAGCGTTTGAAGGCATGCGTGTCGCCATTAAAGCACTCGATGGCGAGCCGCTAGTGGTTACTGAGCTTTACGAGCTAGGCCGTTACGGTGAAGTTACGCTTTCTGCCAACGGCCGCCTGGAGCAGTTTACTGAGGTCAACGCGCCGAGCGTGGAAGGCTATAGCGCTTGGCTCGAGGACGCAGAAGCCCGCACGATCAAGATCGATGATGCCAACTCGTCGCAAAACCCGGACCCGATTATCTATGGTCGTAACGGTGAAGAGCTCTCTGCTACCAATCCGCTACGCGGGGGCGATATGCTGGACACCCTGGAAGGTGTACTGGACTTCAGCCATGGGGAGTGGAAAGTACAAAATGTAGATGGCTTGGATTTCTACGGCCCCGCCACACCGGATACCGATACTTTGGGCGATGCTGAAATCAAGGTGGCGTCATTCAACGTACTTAACTACTTCAATACGTTGGATGAAAACGGCAATAAAACAACCACCCTTGACGGCACTGAGCACTCACCGCGTGGCGCCAATAACGCTGAAGAGTTTTCCCGTCAGGAAGCCAAGATCGTTAACGCAATCAATACCAGCGGTGCCGATGTAGTGGGCCTGATGGAAGTTGAAAACAACGGCTTCGGGGAAGACAGTGCCATTGCGGCCCTTGTTAATGCCTTGAATGCCGATGCCCAGCTAAAAGGTCTTGACGGTGTCACATGGGACTATAGCACTCCCAAGGATGCCGAAGGTAGTATCGCAAGCCCTGGTACTGATGCTATAGCGGTGGGTGTGATTTATAACAGCCAAGCGGTGACACCTGCCGGTGACGCTGCCACCAAGACCGACGGCGCGTTTGCTTATGGAAGCCGCCCTCCGGTCATGCAGACCTTCACCGACGATAACGGCGAGCAGTTCTCCGTAGTCGTCAACCACTTCAAGTCAAAGGGCAGTGTGATCAATGGCGAGAATGCCATTGGTGACGGTCAAGGCAACAACAACCCGACACGCGTTGAAGCAGCCAAGGAGCTCCTTGAATGGCTGGAAAGCAATCCAACAGGCAGTGACGATCAAGACGTACTCATCCTGGGTGATTTGAACGCTTATGCCATGGAAGACCCTATCACGGCGCTGAAAGAAGCAGGGTTTGAGCTGCTCGATGACGACTATAGCTATGTCTTTGATGGCTTCTGGGGGTCGCTGGATCATGCATTGGCCAGCGAATCACTGACCCAGCAGGTTACCGGCACCACGACTTGGCATATCAATGCAGACGAAGCGACTGCCTTGGATTACAACACGGAGTACACCTATGAGCGCCAGGTCGAGAACTTGTACGCCCCGGACCCATTCCGCAGCTCAGATCATGACCCTATTTTGGTGGGCTTAAACCTAAGTGCGGCAGAAGCCTAAGAGTTTCGCGACAACCGTTCTTAAACGCTCATTATTGATGGCCTCCGCTTGCGGGGTCATTTTTTTTACGCCTTCGAATAGCTCCCCGACTACAGGTAATCCATGGCTCCGGCTTTACAGCGTGTTAAATTCATTGCGTAAACTTATTATGCTTACTATTTCACACCGGCTTTTAATTCTGGAGAAACACGTTGAGCTCAACACGTTTAGCAGCGGCCATTATTGCAGACAGCGGCATTGCCTTCGGTACCAGCGGCGCACGAGGGCTGGTAGAGCAATTTACTGACGAGGTATGTGCCGCATTTAGCGTGGCGTTCATTTCTGCCATGAAGTCGAGCTTTGACGTAAAACGGATTGCAATCGGCATGGACCTCCGCCCCAGCAGCCCAGCCATGGTAGCAGCGTGCACTGGCGCCGCCCACGCCATGGGTGTTGAAGTTGATGACTATGGCGTACTGCCCACCCCTGCACTTGCGTTGCAGGCCATGACAGATGGTATTCCCTGCATAATGATTACCGGTAGCCATATACCTTTTGATCGTAATGGGATTAAGTTCTATCGGCCTGATGGCGAAATTACCAAACAGGATGAGGATGCGATCTCTACCTCAACTGCGCGAATGCCAGCAGAGGTGCATCCAGTACGCAATGTCGTTTCTGATGCAGCCAGCGAGACATATACTCGGCACTTTACCTCGTGGTTTACCGGCGAGCCACTAAAAGGATGGCGCATAGGGCTATATCAGCACTCTGCTGCTGGGCGTGATTTAAACGTCCATATATTGGCCGAGCTAGGTGCCGATGTGGTTATACTCGGTCGTAGCGAAACCTTTGTTCCAGTGGATACCGAGGCAGTAAGCGAAGAAGATCAGGCAAAGGGCAGCGCATGGGCAAAACAGTACCAGCTGCATGCCCTGCTCTCTACTGATGGTGACGGCGATAGGCCTCTGGTCGGCGATGAGACAGGTACTTGGCAACGTGGTGATGTGGTGGGCTTACTGTGCGCACGAGCGCTGGGGATTGAAGCACTTGCTGTTCCAGTAAGCTGTAATACAGCCATTGAAGCATGCGGTGCGTTTAAAAAGGTTGAACGAACACGCATCGGTTCGCCCTATGTATTGGCCAATATGGCAACGCTCAGTAAGCAGTTTGATCGAGTCGCAGGCTTTGAAGCCAACGGTGGCTTTTTGCTAGGTAGTGAGCTGGAAGTAGACAACCGTGCACTAGCAGCACTCCCCACCCGCGATGCACTTTTACCCGCGTTAACCCTGATGATAACAGCTGCCCAACAAGGTATCAGGCTGTCGCAGTTATTTGCCAACCTTCCTTTACGATATACCGCAAGCGACCGACTTAAGGGCTTTCCTACCTGGCAGAGCAATGCTCTGTTAGCAACGTGGCGAGAAGCCCCTAAAGAGATGCAGGAAGCTTTAGGCTTCGCAGCGCCCATTAAAGATATAAATACAATTGATGGCTTACGCATAACGTTGGAAAACAACGATATTGTGCACTTGCGCCCTTCCGGCAATGCCCCAGAACTGCGCTGCTACTGTGAATCAGACTCACAGGCAAAAGCATCTGCCCTGGTTCAGAGAAGCCTGGCTAGCCTCGCTGCCCTTGCTTAAGCCAATCGATTTACAGTAAGAAAGCAAAACGTGAGAGGCTCTTTAGAGCCTCCCGCGCGTTGCGGCCATCCATAGCCGGAGAACCATTTATTCAGTATAGCGATTTATAAAACCGACAGCGACCACACCACTGTCACGTTCTTTATCGCCCATCATTATTCAGTTCATGAAAGAAATCAGGCCGCTATCATAACGCAATCGGACGCGACTTTCATCGCATCCGCGTCAGGTACTGCATGAATGCCGTTCATGGCGACTGGGATGGCTTTTCTGGCTTAAGTGAATGAAAAATGCCCGCGCGGTGGTTTTGAACCGCGCAGGCATTTTCAAATAGGTCCTTACGATAATAATATAACGATAACCATGCCCCACAATGTTAAAAACGTATTACTGACAGCGTAGGGCACCGTATACCCAAGCATGCGCACGTTGCTTTTGGCTTGTTCAGATACCATAGCGACAGATGCCGTGCTCGTTCTGGCCCCACCGCAGCAGCCAAGATTAATCGCAGGGTCGAAACGAAAAATATATTTACCAATCAATGGGCCGAGTACCATCGGGACAGCGGTTGCAAATAGCCCCCAGAAGAATATCTCGAAGCCGACCTGTTGAAGCCCAGCAACAAACGTGGGACCCGCCGTAATGCCCACCACAGCAATAAATATATTCAAACCTACCGAGTTCATAAACCAAAGCGTTGCGCTTGGCACTGTACCGAGCTTCGGTATGAAACTACGTAACCACCCAATAAGAATACCCGCAATCAACGCGCCGCCCGAAACAGAAAGCGTAATTGGAATCCCATCGACAGGAACCGATATCGCACCAATTAAACCACCCAAAACGATACCGGCACCCACTAACACCATATCCGTAACACTGGTAGGACGGTCAGCAAAGCCGTATTCGCCAATTATGTCGTCAATATGTTTCTTCGTACCGTTAATAGTTACGATATCACCACGATGTATTTTAGTTTGCGCGTATAAAGGGATATCTACGCCCATTGAGCCTCGCCGAACACGTGTAACGTAAACACCTCGAGACATAGGCTGCTGAGCAAGCTCAATGAGTTTTTTCCCATTTGCTTTTTTATTGGTAATAAAAACATCGACCGATTCAACAGGTATATTCAAAAGCTCTGGATCAGCGACTTCCTTAGCCCGATTGCTCCACTCTACTAACGCTTCATGATTACCTGAGACAGCAACAATATCGCCTACTTGTAAAACGGTATCGCCATCAAAGGGAATAATCTTTTCTCCACGGCGCAGGTTTTCCAGGAACAGGCGCCCATCAACACTGGCTTCTGCTTCTGATACCGTTTTACCGGCAATCAAGCCGGGCGTGGCAAGCTCATAAGCTCGAATGATGTATTTATGCCATGCGGAATGCATACCATCTTCGGAAGCGCCGACGGACATCTCTTTTTCGTAGCGCTTACACTCTTCCTGTAGGTTGATGCGTAAAAGCTTTGGCCCCAGAAAAGCGATGATCCACCCGGTGCCCACCGTTCCAATTGACGTCCTCCCCGCCCTAAAGGACGGGGATTTCAACTTCTTGAGGGCAACGTCCTGCCCCGAGGCTGAGGATATTCCGGGCCGCATTCACGTCCCGGTCGTGGAGTACACCACACTCCACGCACTCCCAGACCCTTACTCGCAACCCGTTGACGCCCTGCGGCCCGCTAAGCGAGCCGCACGACGAACAGGCGCGGGTGGTGTTGGTTTCGCGAACGACCTTGAAGACGATGCCTGCGTGAGCGCATTTATATTCCAGCATCGTTTTCAGTTGTGACCAGCCAGCGTCGTAGACGCTTTTGGCCATCTTGGTCTTCGCGAGCTTGGTTGAGGAAACATCGCCCACGACGATTTCGCCGTACTGGTTGACGAGTTTCCGGGAAAACTTGTGCTGCGCGTCCTGGCGACGGTTCTTGATCTTGGCGTGAATAGCCTTTACCCGCCGCTTGTTACGCGCACGTTGGGCTGTCGCCAACTGGTCTTCCATGCGGCGGTAGAAGCGGCTATTTTCCAGCCTTCCTCCATCGCTACAGGTGGCCACATCCTTGAGCCCAAGGTCGATGCCAACGGCGCCCTGCCCAAGCGTCGGCTGCACGTCCACCTCGACCGCAGCATTGAAATACCACCGGCCCCGGCTATCTTCATTGAAACTGCCGGCACGGAACTTGTATGTCGACAGGCCGTAGCTATCCCACACCTTGAAGTAGGTGCCGTTGTGAAATACCTGCCCGTTCTTCCACTTGGCCGCGCCGGTATTGACCGGAATCCAGCCAAGTGAGCGGCGTACACCGCCGGACTTGCGCCAATTCAGGCGGGGCTTTTTGAACTGCTTGCGGCGGGCAACGTATTCAGCAGCGATGCATTGCAGCGTTTGGCTGTGCAGGCCGAGGTCCTTGCCAGCACCCTTGGTATAGGGATGCATGTCGTAGGCAGACAGAAACAGACCTTTCTCCCGAATGGCTCGAGAAGACAGTTCGTTGAGGTAGTTCCAAACAAAATTCACGCTGCGGGCCATGCGGTTAAGCTCGGCGGCGTGTTTGTCCTTCACTCGAACCTTGAGGGTCTTGGTCTGCTTCATGGCTTCGAATATACTTGGTCTATGGAAACCAAACAAGCTATCAGAACAGGAAGACACTGCGTTTTTAAACTCCATGCCCATTTGGTCTTTGTCACCAAGTATCGGGGCAAGGTGTTCACCGGCGCGCATCTCAACTCCCTCGAATTGCTTTTCGACCGAGTGTGTCGGGACTTCGAGGCGGAGCTACAGGAGTTCAACGGTGAAACCGATCACGTCCATTTGCTTGTCAACTTTCCACCCAAAGTGGCGGTATCCAAGCTGGTGAATAGTTTGAAGGGGGTATCCAGCCGGCGGATGAAGTTACTACACCCTGAACTGGTGCAGCCCGCCTACCGGAAGAACTCGCTGTGGAGTCCAAGCTACTTTGCGGGAAGTGTCGGAGGCGCCCCCCTGAGCATGGTCAAACAGTATATTGAGCAACAATCGAGGCCGGACTAGGGACGCTCTCGCGCCCCTCGCTATCCATCCTCGCACTAGAAGTACGAGGTTTTTCGCGATGTTCGATAAAAATATAGAAACGTTAAGTATTCGCTAATGGATCGGAAACACTGCTTAGCAGTTGCCGCGTCAGGCACTGTATGAATGCCGCTCATGACGAGCGTCTTGGTAGGAATGAAGCCCTGCATCATTCAACTCCCACAGGCTGCAGGAGGCTATGACCAGCGCTTGGATAAAGCCGTGTTCTCTTAAGCTTTCAGAGCGTGAGCTTCCTTAAGAGCGTTTTAGCGTTAGAATCGCATAGCTCAATGGATCTTTCGGTTGGTGGCAGGACCGGCTATGTAAAAGCCAAACGCGTCTCAGCTATACCTCTTTTTCAACAAGCATTACGCGCTTGATAGGAATGATAATGGCTAGCGCATTTGGCTATTTGCATCTCGGTCTACAGCTTGCAGCCTAATCAGTAAATGACCGTCGTTTGGATAACTCACAACGGCTTCATATTGATCAGGTTTCTGTCCGATCTCCGCATGAAACCGCTCCATCACATCGACAAGCTCACGGATGAGTGCTTCTTTTTCTGGTATTGGCATCACATCCTCCCCAGCAAACGCTTGACGAACACCCGAAGGCATTGCTAGAAATTTTCTTTCGTTGTTAATTATAATTTAATGAAATTAACTTTAATCTTAAAAAAAGCTGTCAAAACCGCTTTATTTCCCATGATGGCAAACCTATCAAAATTTGCCCGGCCCAAGAGGTTTCAGCCAGCGATGGGGGTGAAGCTATCCCCATAACCTTCGATCAATAAACCAAGCTTCCAAGGTGGGTAAATTTACGACATCTGATCAAAGCCATACCGCATTCCAGTAGCTATATTGATTAACATCCCGCACTAAATTTGCCCTTAGCGGATTGCCTACGATGTATCTGGTTACCTCTTTTAATGATTCTTCTTGTCGAATCATTCGATCATGAAAACCTCGCTGCCAGATTCTCCTCCCCACTCCCAACGAGACATAGCTTTTGTAGCGTCGAACGGCTTCTGGAAGGCTGCCATTAAGCTGAATAAGCCAGTGAATGTGATCTGGCATGACGACAAACGAAAGTGTCGATGCAAGCTCCTGGACACGAGGATGATAAAAACACCTGGAGGCGCAGCAGGCCGCCTCAAACTGCGTGAAGACAGGATGGCGATTTTGTGTGGCAATCGTAATTAGATAATAGGCATTTTCTAGCGAATACCCTCCCTGCCTAAGCCGATGACTTTTTTGCATACCATGCCCGCCACTCATTTTAATTAGCTTCTAGCATTATGAATTGAAGTCGCTTATAAAATAAAGTTGTAAATGCAGGCTTTAAAATAAAATCTGAGTATTCAACTTCAGCCAGCGATGGGGTCGAGCCAACCCCGGGAGGCCTTCGGCCAGTGGAACTGGGCTCCCACAATGTTTAACCAAGCCCTGGGATTTGATGGACTGATTCCCACCGGTTTTGAGGCTTGATAAACGGGCTTCCACAGGGATGACAAAGCATTGAGAGTTGAGGAGCCAATGAACATTGTAGGAGCAGGCTTCAGCCAGCGAATGGGGTTGAGCCAACCCCGAAGGCCTGATAAACATTGTGGGAAATGGGATGGACCCGTCCCTCTGTGCCAGGATGAAGAAGCACTTCATCTCATGTGTGCAGAACACTGACGGCATCGTGAAAGAGGGTCCATCCATGAATAACATTAGCATTGTGGGTATCGATCTTGCCAAGCATGTTTTTCAGCTACATGCCATTGATGACAAGGGACACAAGGTGTTCAGCAAAAAGGTGACGCGTGATCAGCTTCGCCCCCTGCTGGCTCAACTGCCTTCGTGTATCGTCGCCATGGAGGCCTGTGGTTCTGCGCACTATTGGGCGCGCGAAATCAAACAACTGGGCCACGACACCCGCTTGTTGCCTCCTCAGGCCGTCAAGCCGTTTATTCAAGGTCACAAGAACGATGCACGGGATGCGGCGGGTATTGCAGAAGCGGCCGCACGGCCCGCTACCCCCGTGTGGCGGTGAAGACGCAGGAGCAGCAGACATTGCATCCGTAGCCGTCTCATTCGTGCGCGGACAGCGGTCGGCAATGAGCTACGTGGATTGCTCCATGAGAGGGGGATCATTGTGCCCCAGGGCCATCGCGTGATGCGCCAGGGGGATATACATCGATTGCTGGACGAGCGTCGAGAGCAGCTGGGTGCCGCCTTCAGCGAGGTGCTTGCTGACCTGGTGAACGAGTGGCAGTCACTGGATAGCCGCATCGCTGGCCATGACAAGCGGCTAAAGGCCTGTGTAAAAGCGGATACGCGCATGCAACAGTTGATGAGTGTGCCCGGCATTGGTCCTGTGAACGCGACGTTGCTGGTGAGTCATATGGGCGACCCCCATCGCTTCCCAAATGGGCGCCAGTTTAGCGCCTCTATCGGCCTCGTACCGCGGCAACATTCCAGTGGTGGTAAAGACATTCTGAAAAGTATTACCAAACGAGGTAACAGCGAAGTGCGTCGTCAGTTGGTACATGGCGCACGAGCCGCCTTGAGGCAATTTCAGCGCCAGGACCCTTCCGACCGCCTGGCGCAATGGATTATCCACCTGGCGGCGCGAGTAGGGCAACGCAAGGCCATTATTGCCCTGGCAAACAAAATGGCGCGTATCTGTTGGTCAGTACTCGCTTATCAGCGCGCCTATCAAGCATAGTTCCGATCAAGCATGGTTCCGAGTAGACGTATCGGTGGATGACGCCAGGCCAGGCAGTTATATGATGATATGAAATTATTCCCGAGGTTGCGTGAGTAAGCTACCCGATGGCACACAGGTAAGACCGACTCTCTGCCGCTCTGAAAAGCCTGATGGCCCATTATGAGGCCGCGTGGGAGATCAAGAGCAGAGAGTGCGCATTCCATCAGGGCCAGATAGCCGCATGCTATCACCAAGGGCCGGATATAAGCGTGCAGTCCTCCTCCTTGTCCATCCGTGCCTTACTTGCACAACGGGACGGGTCCATATAAGCAGGCTTCAGCCAGCGATGGGGTTGACTCAACCCCAGGAGGCCTTAAGCCTCCTGGGCTTTTCCTACAAGATTACGTCATGCCTCACCTAAAAGCCCCAGGCTCGCCGCAGGCGCTTGGCGGCGTAGCCCGCGCGATAGCGCATGGCCGATAAAACCAATCAGCAGCGCGCCGCCAAGGGGTAGCGCTAGCCATAGCGTAAGGTGAAAGCGCGGCGGTAGCTCTAGCCAGTAGAGATAGAGTGCGGCGGTCGCGACTTCGGCCAGTACAGCGCCCATTAAACCGCTGGTAAAACCCAACAGGGCATACTCAGCCCCTTGGACGCGGGAAATCATTCGCTGACCTGCTCCAAAGACACGCAGTAGGCCACTTTCATGGGCGCGTACCGGCTGGCTTGCGGTCAAGGCAGCATAGAGCACGCTGACACCCGCCAACAACACCAGTACCAGTACAAGCTCGATGGCACGCGTTACCTGAGTTAGCACATCACGTACCTGGCCTAAAATGGCATCAACGTTTATTAACGATACACCGGGGAAGTCGCTCACCAGTTGGCGAATTAGGCCTTGCTCCTCGTCAGGCAGATGAAACGCAGTGATATAGCTATGTCCAAACGACTCCAACACGCCCGGCGGGAAAATCAAAAAGAAGTTGGGCTTAAAAGTGTCCCAATTGAGGCTGCGCACGCTGGTGATACGCGTCATCAGCTCATCACCGCCCACAGAGAAGGTGAGCGTATCGTTGAGTGATAGTCCCAGCCGGTCCGCCAGGCCTTCTTCAATGGAAACAGGCACGGTATCGGCAGATACTGCATCAACCGCGCCTAGCCAGCCTTGTGGTTTATCAACAGGTAGCTCATCAGCGGGTGCTTCGTTGGAGAACCACTCTCCCGCCACTATCTGGTTATCTTCAGGCAGCTCGGCCTGCCAGGTCAGGTTTAGCTCGCGGCGCAGTGCGCCATCGCCTCTGGCATCCTCTGGCACAGCGTTCATTGGGGGCTGCTGATTAATAGCGGTAATACGCCCACGCACCATGGGATACAGCGTGCTTTGGATATCAACACGGGGCGCCACGGCTTGCTCAAAGGGGTCACGCTCATCAGGCTGGATATTAATGGCGAAGTAGTTGGGCATGTCATCGGGCAACTGGGCCTGCCAGGTTGAAAGCAGGTCACCACGCACCAGTACGATCATCGCCATGGCAAAGAACGTGACAGAGAATGCCAGCAGTTGGCCCACGCCTGCTTGGCGGCGACGCGCTAGTTGGCGCCCGCCCAGGCGCAATGCCTGCATCCACTCGCTTGTGCCCGTTAGTTTTTTTATGCCGTGAAGAATGCCATTGAGTAGCAGCGCGCTGATGCCCCAAAGCGCACTGAGCATGATGCTTCCCCCCAATAGCAGGGCGACCGCCAAAGGCGCACTACCGGAATAGAGCCATAGCAGGCCGCCAAATACGATAGCGGCAACACCGGCTACCCACCAGGCGGCAGGAGGCAAAGGGTCCAACTCTCGACGCAGCACTTTCAGCGCACTTACCTGTTTAATGCGTAATAGCGTTGGCCCGGCAAACCCTACAAGCACCGCCATCGCTGTTAATACGCCCAGCCATAGCGGCATAATGCCCGGCGGCGGTAGCGTAATAGGTAAAAAGCTGGCCAAAAGATGCAGCAACAGCGCCTGTCCCGCTACGCCGAGCAGTGCGCCAAGCAAGGACGCCGCCAACGCCAGCCCGATCAGCTGTAGGCTAAACAGCATGACAAGCTGTTGCTGGCTAGCGCCAAAGCAGCGGAGCAACGCTGCCGTGTCCAGATGGCGTTCAACATAGCGCTTTGCTGACATGGCGACCGCGACCCCGGCCAACAGTACAGCGGCAAGCCCTGCCAATCCCAAGTAGCTGTCTGCGCGTTGCAGTGCGTTACCTAATTGCGGCCGGTCCACTCGAACATCACGCACCTCGACCCCTTGCTGGCGCAACTCGGTGAGTAATCCTTGCACGTTGTCGATGGCTTGAGGAGGCCCGGCCGCCAATAATTCGAACTCGACACGCGAGCCTTCCTGAACAAGACCGGTTGCTTCCAGGTCCGCCGTATTGAGCATCAAGCGGGGGTTAAAATTACTAAAGCCAGCGGATTGATCCGCTTCCCGTTCGATAATGCCGCTGATGGTTAACTCGGTTCGCCCTACCTGTACACGGTCGCCAAGCTCTACCTCAATCAGCTGCGCCAAGCGCGGGTCTGCCCATGCCTGTCCCGCTGGTGGCCCCGAGGCTATCTGTTCGGTCCCCTCCCCTAAATCAACACGCGATACACCATAGTGCGGGTACACGTCATCCACGGCTTTGAGGCTAGCTGGTTGAAAACGGTCCCCTAAGCTGATCATGGAGACCAGTCCGACCTGGTCGCTTAGCGTAAAGCCAGCCTCTTCCAGCGTCGTGCGTAGCGCTTCTGAAAAAGGAGTGCGCTGCTCCAATACGATATCCCCTCCCAGCATTTGCCCAGCCTGACGCTCAAGGCCGCGTTCCAACCGGTCGAGAAAAAAAGCGATCATAGTGGAGGCGGCAACCGCCAGCACGAGGGCGACAAAGAGCGCACGAACATCCGCCGAGCGTAAGTCACGCCTTAAGCTTCTGGCGGCCAGCCGCCATGGCATATCGCTCATTGCCCCTCTCCTGCCACGCTGGATTCAGCAGGTACATCAGCAGGTACAAAGGGGATTAGTTGCCCTTGGGTTAATTGCAGGCATCGATCACAGCGGCGTGCCAAAGCGTGGTCGTGGGTGACCAGGATAAGCGTTGTTCCAACCTCATGATTCAAGGTAAACAGCAGGTCGATCACCTGAGCGCCGGTATCAGGGTCGAGGTTGCCGGTCGGCTCATCCGCAAACACCAGTTCAGGATCGGTGACAAACGCCCGGGCAATCGCCACTCGCTGCTGCTCGCCGCCCGAAAGCTGCTTGGGTAGATGGTCTACGCGTTCACCCAATCCCACTTTAGCAAGCCATGTTTGGGCAATATGGTCTTCTCCGGCGCGCGGTGAAAGCTCCAAAGGCAGTAACACATTCTCTAGCGCGCTTAAGGTGGGTAGTAGCTGAAAGTTCTGGAACACAAAGCCCACGCGCCCAGCTCTTAACGCCGCACGGCCATCCTCATCCAAACGACTAAGCGCCTTACCAAACAGCGTGAGTTCGCCATCGCTGGGGGTATCCAACCCGGCGAGCAGGCCCAACAGGGTTGATTTTCCAGCCCCGCTTTTACCTAAAATGGCGACGCTTTCCCCAGCTGCTACGCTTAACGACAGTTGATCCAGAATAGTTAGCGTGCGTTCGCCACTGGTCACTTTCTTCGATAGCATTTCTGCATGCAGCACAGGCCGACTCAACGGGGCATGGGGAACCTTGCCCTGTGCAGTGGCGTCGGTGATAGAGTGGCTGTCTGCTTGTGGCGATGCATCAGCGTTGGACGAGTATGCAGCTTTATCTGAGGAGTAAGGCATGAAGCGAGGCATCCCTGTGGCATGGCAAAAACGTAACGGTATGGTAACTGGCTACCTAGTGGTTCTGATAGTCACCTTAAGCGCTCCTGCGATCAACGCAAGCGAGCCCCCTACCGTACTCATTATGGGCGATAGCTTGAGTGCTGCTTATGGTATCGAACATGAGCAAGGCTGGGTCACCCTGCTGGAAGAGCGCTTGGACGACCAGGCAACGGTGGTAAACGCCAGTATTAGCGGCGAAACCACCTCAGGGGGATTACAGCGGTTTAGCGCCATTTTGGAGAAACAGCAGCCTGATATCGTGCTATTGGAGCTGGGTGGCAACGATGGTTTGCGTGGCCTTGCGCCCAATCAGATGCGTTCTAACCTGGCAAGTATGATTGAGCAAAGCCAGGAGGTTGATGCTCAGGTGCTGCTGTTAGGTATCGATATTCCCCCCAACTATGGCCAGGCCTACCGGGATGCCTTTACCGGCGTTTACTACTCCCTGGCCGAAGAGTATGACGTGCCGCTGTTGCCGTTTTTATTAGAGGGTGTGGCACTTAACGAACAGCTTATGCAGGAGGATGGCATCCACCCCACGGCCGAGGCACAGCCTATGATTCTGGATAACGTGTGGCCTGAGCTTGAACCGCTTTTGGCCGGTGGTTATCAGGCATCGGCCAACTGATCACAAATGGTCTTCGCCGCCCAAGGTTGAGGCAAGGAAAGCTACGCTGGCCACAGAGGCTCCGACACATAGAGCGGCTTGATGGCGCATCATGCTTTTCCTGTACCCAACCCATGCGCAGCGGGCGATAAAAATGGGACTTATTGCTCGACAGCAACAGGCTTCACCTGAAGCTGCTGAAGTGCCAACCCAAATAAAATCAGCCCCAATCCAATAAACGTAGAGAAAAGCAGAGGCTCATCAACCACTAAATAAAGCAGCATCAGCGAAACCGGAGGCGAAAGAAAAATCAGGGTCGAGACTTTCGCTGTGCGTGAAACCTTATGAACGGCCATTTGCCACAGGACAAACGCGATCCCCATTTCGAACAGCCCAACATAGACCCCGGCACCAAAACCTTTCCAGCCATGCCATTGAAGCCCAGGCCCCATAAGCAATAAAACGGTTAACACCGGTAGTCCAACGGTAAAGTTCTGCCACTGCCCGACGATAGGTTTTCGACGATCACGTGCATTAAACAACCAGTAAAGCGCCCATAACAGAGTCGATGAAAGCGCGAACAGCACGCCAACAGGGTCCGCAAACGACACATTGAGTACTGCGCCCCGTGTCGCAATTACCCATACGCCCGCATAAGCCACCACACCTGCCAAAATATCCACCCGGGTTAACCGCTGCCCCAGTATGGGAACCGCCAGGAATGCCATCGCTAGCGCCCATGTATAATTAAGCGCCATCGCTTCCTGGCCAGGCAGGCGATCATAAGCAGCAAACAGCACCAGGTAGTAAGCCACGGGATTCATGATCCCCGCCCATAAGGCGGTTTTCCATCCGCTAGTTAACGCCTGCCTCATAGCACCTTGTTTAAGCACCAGAGCGCCCATTAAAAGCCAGGAAACCAACGCCGCCAGCCACATTAATTCAACCGGCCCCATCAAACCCAGGCCAACTTTAAAAGCAGTCGCCACCGTTGACCACAGCGCCACAGCACCTAGCCCGTAAAGAATAGCCTGACGATCCTGGTTCATCGGTCGATATGCCCCAGGTCACGGTGCGGTTCGATCTGGTCGCGAACACGCTGTTTCAGCACTTTGCTGTCCGGAAAGCCACTATCACGCTTGCGTTCCCAAATTAAGGTGTCATCACACCAAATTTCAAAGGTACCGCCATGCGCAGGTGCAATGGCCACCTCATCTAAATCCTCCCCGAAAGTGGAGAGTAGCTCCTGAGCGTACCAGGCACTGCGTAAAAGCCATTGGCATTGCGTGCAATAGCGAATCTGGATCCGTGACACTTTCGGTCTCCTTACCCATATAATGGTGGCATTCTGTCGCTGCATTTTGTCATTCCAGGAGTATAACCGCCAAGGAGCTGTAATGGCTGGACCCAATATTTCTCAAGCGCGTGTTTTTGAGTGGCTAACGGGCGATGAGGACAGCCGACTCTGTGCTGATATTCCGGAGCAGGCCTGCGCCGAACAACCACGTAATTTTTTTCTGCACTTATGGGCCTCCCTGGGGAATAAGCTTGCTGACGAGCTATCCAGCGCACGCTTGGTGCTTCCCTGGCTAATGGGGATTATTGGCGCGCCCATCTGGATGGTGGGGCTGTTGGTGCCTATCCGTGAGTCTGGTGCCCTGTTACCCCAGATATTCGTGGCGGGCTTTATTCGTCTAAAACCCAAGCGTAAAGGCGTTTGGGTTTTAGGTGCGCTGTTCCAGGCACTTGCCGCATTTGCACTTGCTGTCTTGGCACTTGTGGGGAGCGGAAGCCTGGGTGGCGCTGCGGTGTTAGCTGTACTTGTGCTGCTCTCCTTGGCACGCGGGCTTTCATCAATTGCCAGCAAAGATGTCATGGGCAAAACCATTGCCAAACGCCGCCGAGGCGCCCTGATGGGGTGGAGCGGTAGCCTAGCGGGCGGCGCAACCCTGGCGGCGGGTGGCGTACTGATGTTGCTGGGTAATCAACCAGGCAACCTCTCCCTGGCGGTACTCTTAAGCGTTGCCGCCTTCAGTTGGCTACTAAACGCGTTCTGTGTTGCACGTATTAAAGAAGTACCAGGTGCAGTGGAAGGTGGAGAGAGCGCTTGGGACAGCATCAAGCTTGGCTTATCGCTCTTAAAAAAGGATCGCACGTTTCTACATTTCAATGTTGCCAGAGCATTGCTGCTCTCCAGCGCACTGGCGCTACCCTACATTGCGCTACTCGGCCAGCAGCAAAGCGGCTCTGATTTGGGTGGGCTTGGTCTGCTTGTCGTGGTATCAGGTCTTGCAGCAATGGTGGCAAGCCCTGTCTGGGGTAAATTAGCCGACCAATCCAGCCGCCGTGTAATGCGTAATGCGGCTATTGGCACCGTTACTTGCTGTTTACTAGGCGCTGGCTTGGCCTGGCTACCCGGTGCCTGGACTCAGAGTGTTTGGCCATATGCCTTGGTGTATGCGTTGCTGGTGATCGTCCATCACGGTGTCCGCCTGGGGCGCAAAACCTATATTGTGGATATGGCAAGCCAGGATGACAGGGCTCTGTATGTTGCTCTTTCCAATACCTTAACCGGCCTGCTCATGCTCGTCGTCGGCGGCATTATTGGCGGGCTGGCCCAATGGCTGGGTAGTGCGGCGTTGCTGTTGCTTTTGGCACTTACGGCGACTGGGGCGGTGCTTAGTGCGCTGAAACTGCCCGAGGTGGAATAACAGACATGATTGCAATGCAACGCTCTCCACAACACCCGTTTTTGATGAAACAGACCAGCTGATGTATTTCATCGGCGTACAAAAAGATGTTCCTGAGCGCGTGGAAGCACAACTGGCTTTAGCTGAAGCTGAATGACAACGCAGTGATAACACCGCCCATAAAGCACAGGACTCATTAATTAACGCCAACACTTGACCTTCAGCCCATGTAGCGCTATATAGCGGCTAGGCGCTTCTTTCAAACGAAGCCATCGTGACGCCGGCCTGCCGGCCTGGGTTGGAGGGCATACCATGAGCCGTGACCCCTTAAATCGTGAGAACTACTCAGCAGAAAACCTTGAAGCTGACGAATTCGATAATCTTGATGCCGTAAACGATGATCAATACGGCAAGCATAAACCAAGCAAAACCGACTCGTTACGCGCCCGCCGACAGGTGGAAGCGTGGCTTGAGGAGCGTCGTTTACAGCGTGCCATTGAAGATGATTGGGATGCGTAAATAGCTGCTTTAAGTGGGCAGCGAGCCAGTTGCCCTCTTCATCACCATCCAACACATCACAAAACCCACGCTTTCTTTTTATAGCCATTGGATGTTGCCCGGTGGCATCTTCTGGCCTTTCCAAGCACAGAGCACTATCATCTGAGGCTACTCAGCACGTTGCTGTCTCATTCATCAACCTAACGGATTTCCATGGCGCAATACGTATTCACCATGAACCGGGTTGGCAAAGTTGTGCCACCCAAAAAACAAATTCTCAAGGATATTTCGCTATCGTTTTTCCCGGGCGCCAAAATCGGCGTTTTGGGTTTAAACGGTGCCGGTAAATCCACACTGCTGCGCATTATGGCGGGTGTCGATAAAGAGTTTGAGGGTGAAGCTCGTCCGATGCCGGGTATCAATGTCGGTTATCTCCCCCAAGAACCGCAGCTTGATGATGAGAAAAATGTCCGCGACACCGTTGAAGAAGCACTAGGCGCTATCAAGGAAGCGCAGGAGAAGCTGGACGCTGTTTATGCTGCCTACGCTGAGCCTGATGCCGACTTCGATGCACTGGCAAGCGAGCAAGCACGCCTTGAAAACATCATTGAAGCCGCCGATGCCCATAACCTTGAGCGTAAGCTTGAGGTCGCTGCCGAAGCGCTTCGCTTGCCACCGTGGGATGCCAAAGTAGGCAACCTTTCAGGTGGTGAGCGACGGCGTGTCGCGCTTTGTCGCCTACTGCTTTCAAGCCCGGACATGCTGCTTCTGGATGAGCCAACCAACCACCTGGATGCCGAATCGGTTGCCTGGCTGGAGCGCTTCCTGCATGACTATAACGGTACCGTTGTGGCGATTACCCACGACCGTTACTTCCTGGACAACGTAGCGGGCTGGATTCTGGAGCTCGACCGTGGCCAAGGCATCCCGTTTGAAGGCAACTACTCTCAGTGGCTAGAGCAAAAAGAGCACCGCCTGACCCAGGAAGCCAAGCAGGAAGCATCGCGGCAAAAAGCCATCAAGCAAGAGCTTGAGTGGGTGCGTAGTAACGCTAAAGGTCGTCAGGCCAAAAGCAAAGCCCGCCTTAACCGCTTTGAAGAAATGCAGTCCGGCGACTTCCAGAAACGCAATGAAACCAATGAGATCTATATTCCGCCTGGCCCGCGCTTGGGTGATAAGGTCATCGAGTTTCATAATGTCTCCAAGCGCTTTGAAGACAAGCTGCTGTATGAAGATCTTTCCTTCACTATTCCCCAAGGTGCGATTGTTGGCATCGTCGGCGGAAACGGTGCGGGTAAATCGACCCTGTTTAAACTCATCACCGGTAAAGAGCAGCCAGACACGGGTGAAGTGGTCATCGGAGACACGGTTGAGATCGCTTACGTTGAGCAGCTACGTGATGCGCTTGATGACAAGCAGACGGTTTGGCAGGCGGTATCTGGCGAGCAGGACATTCTCAACATCAACGGCTACGAAGTGTCTTCACGTGCCTACGTTGGTCGCTTTAACTTTAAAGGTAATGACCAGCAGAAGCGCCTGGATGAACTGTCCGGCGGTGAGCGAGGACGCTTGCAGCTTGCTCAAACGCTCAAACAGGGCGCCAACGTACTCCTGCTGGATGAGCCATCTAACGACCTTGATATTGAGACACTGCGTGCGCTTGAAGAAGCCCTTCTTGCCTTCCCAGGCTGCGCCATGGTGATTTCTCATGACCGCTGGTTCCTGGACCGTATTGCCACGCACATTCTGGCGTTTGAAGGTGATTCTGAAGTCGTCTTCTTCGACGGTAACTATACCGACTATGAAGACGATCATAAAAAGCGGGTAGGTAACGATACGCCCAAGCGCATGAAGTACAAGCGTATTGATGCCTGATTTTTTAGCGTTCCATACCCGGTAACAGTACGGCTGCCCCGTATGCAAAAAGCCCCAAACGGGGCTTTTTGTTTAGCTGGTTCTATCAAAAGTCTTTATGAAAAGCCTTTATGAAAGGTCTCTATGAGTAGCCCTTATGCTAACGGCGTCGCCCTGTAAAGAGCGATACCACAAACAGGATGAGAAACAGAACGAATAGAATTTGCGCGATGGTCGATGCAACCCCCGCGATCCCCGAAAACCCAAGCACACCGGCGATAATCGCAATAATCAAAAACAGCATCGCATTGCCTAGCATCGTCTTTCTCCTTTTCCCTGGTGACGCTTTTCTGCTTTAGAAAACGCACGTTACCTTACGTACGATTAGCGTTGACATGATTAAGCGTTGGCGATAACTCGCCATTCGTCAAGAATTTAAGGATAACTTGCCTTCCTTGCTGATGCTTTTCATTCCCGATGCCGGTACTAAGCAATAGCACGTCAGAAATAGCACATCAGAAATAGTAGGCGCCTTTAGTGGCACCTTGAGCGATAAACCGTAGCCCCCATTTAATCGGCGCAGGGAAACGCAGGCCCCCCGCCTCTATCGCTAAATGCGCCTGGTGCACTTCATCCGCAGCCATCTGACGAAGCAGCGCATGCGAGCGCTGATCGTCTGCCATTAGCCTGGCCTGCTGCTCTTCAAAGTGTTTACCTGAAAGCTCGCAGGTAGCGGCAATCATACCAAGGCTTAGACGCTCGCTGGTTAACCCAGAGATAGCCCCAACCCCAAATGCAGCGGTATAGAAAAAGGGCGTAAAGTAGCTGGTGCGACTATTCAGTTGCGCCAGCCGCTCTTCACACCACGCCAAGTGATCAAACGCCTCCGCAGCGGATTGCACCATTTGCGTACGCGCGTGGGGAAGCGCTGCGGTAATACTCTGGCCCTGATACAGCGCCTGATTCGATACACCAATCACATGATTAACACGCATCAGGCCTGCGGTATGACGTCGTTGGTGGCCATCAAACACCCTATCTGCAAGTTTACTGGCGGGGTGGTTACGCTGTGATGTAGCGGCGCGAGGTATCAGCGACCGTAACGCTGTATCAAACTGATGAATTAAGCAATCAGACCGACTAAGCTGGCGCTTCATGGCTTACTCCGCTTAACAGCAAACTGTCTTAAAGGCTGTCTTAAAGATAGCTTGAAGGCCGTATGTTAGCCCGCAGGCCACGTAAACTGACGGCCACCTAATAAATGCATGTGCATGTGGTACACCGTCTGACCGCCCTTTTCGTTGCAATTCATCACAACACGATAACCGTCTTCGGCAAAGCCCTGCTGCTTGGCAAGCCTGGCAGCAGTGAACTGCAAACGGCCGACCAGCTCAAGATCACCTTCTTCAATGTCATTTAAGGTTGCGATGTGCTTTTTGGGAATAATCAGCTGATGAGTGGGCGCCATAGGGCTAATGTCGTTAAAGGCAAGAACGCGCTCGTCTTCATAAACGATATCAGCCGGGATCTCACGATTGATGATTTTGCAGAATAAACACTCCATACCCACTCCTTGTTATCGTTGCAGCTTGTCGCCCGGCATTTGCAAACGCGGTTAACGAAAGCGGCGCTGGGATAATAAATGGCGCACCAGGGGTGCCAAAATCAGCTCCATGGCTAATGACATGCGCGCGCCAGGCACGACCAGCGTATGTGGCCGCGTCATAAAGGCATCCTTGATCATTGCAAGAAGCCAAGGAAAATCAACGGTTGATGGATCACGAAACCGGATCACCACAAACGATTCGGCATCTGTGGGGATATCCTGCACTTCAAAGGGGTTGGACGTATCGACGGTAGGCACCCGTTGAAAGTTGATATGGGTGCGGGAAAATTGCGGCTGAATATAGCGCACGTAATCGTTCATGCGGCCCAGAATCGTATCGATCACCGCTTCCTGGGAGTAGCCACGCAGCTTGGTATCACGGTCAATCTTCTGAATCCATTCAAGATTCATGGTCGGCGCAACGCCTACCAACAGATCCACATGGCGAGCAATGTCATACTCTTGGGTTACCAACCCGCCATGTAAACCTTCATAGAACAACAGGTCGGTACCACATGGGAGCGACTGCCACTCCGTAAAGGTGCCTACGCGGTAGCCCGCTTCGATTTTCTGCTTGTCTTCCGCGTGAATATAGTGCCGAAACGTGCCCGTGCCATGCTCGCCATACTCGGCAAACACCCCTTCAAGGCGGTCAAGCAGGTTAGCTTCGACTGCAAAATGCGAGAGCTCATGCTTACGCTCAGGCTCTTCACGAAACATGCGGTGAAGATCGTCGCGTGTATAGCGGTGAAAAGCGTCACCGTCCACCATGGCCGCATGTACATCTTCGCGTAGAAACATGCGCTCAAAGCTTCGTCTTACGGTCGTGGTGCCCGCACCCGAAGAGCCTGTCACGGCGATAATGGGATATTCCCGCGACATTAAGCGCTCCTCGCTTGGGCCAAGGCCTGCTTGATGGGCTCAGGTATCGCAACCGGCCGCCCACTATTGGCGTCGATGAGCAACTGGTTAACGCGGGCGGTCGCCACGATATGTTCGCCGTCGCGCTGCAAAATACGCTGGTAAACGGTTAATGCCTTGCCCTGCGGCTCAGGCACCGCCGTTTCAATGATCAACGCATCAGGCCAACGCGCTTCACGTTGATACTGCACGGCCAGGTCGGCCACCACGCTTGGATAGCCGTGCATGTCCCATTCCGATAGCGCCAGGGCGGAAAAAGCGTGAACGCGGGCTTCATGTAGCAGCGAAACCACTGTGTCATGCCCCAAATGCCGACCGTAATTCATATCGGTTACCCGCACCGTTAAAGGGTGACGATGAATAACCGCGTTAGCGGGAAAATCCAGCGTGACACGCTCCATACCTGTTTCCTTTCGGTGGTGATAAGTGGCCCGCCCCTTGCGCTACGGTATCAACGCGCTTATTACGCTTTTTCTCGCGCAATAGCACGGTAAGCGATATCACGGCGATATTCAGCCCCCTCCCAGCGAATCTCCTTGACGCCTTTGTAAGCCTGCTGCTGTGCGCTAAATACACTCTCGCCCAGTGCCGTCACACACAGTACACGACCGCCAGAGGTCGTTACCTCGTTGTTCGCGTTCAGCGCGGTGCCCGCATGGAACACCTTGCTGTGCTGCTCGGCTTTTGCCAAACCATCAATGACATCGCCTTTACGGTAGCTGTCTGGATAACCGCCCGCCGCCATGACCACACCCACCGCGGCACGTGAATCCCAATGGCACGTTTTACCGGCCAACTTCCCTTGGGCACCGGCAAGGCAAAGCTCAGCAAGATCCGACGTCAGGCGCATCATGATGGGCTGAGTTTCGGGGTCACCAAAGCGGCAGTTATATTCAATCACTTTGGGCTGCCCGGTCTGGTCGATCATCAACCCGGCATACAAAAATCCGGTATAGGCATTGCCTTCAGCGGCCATCCCTTTAACCGTGGGCACGATGACCTGCTCCATGATGCGGGCATCAACGTCTGGCGTAACGACCGGCGCAGGTGAGTAAGCGCCCATGCCGCCGGTATTAGGGCCTGTGTCGCCATCGTAGGCACGCTTGTGGTCTTGGCTGGTGGCCATGGGAACGATGTTTTCACCATCGACCATGACGATAAAGCTCGCTTCTTCACCTTCCAGAAACTCTTCAATGACAACGCGAGCACCAGCATCGCCAAAGGCATTGGCTTCGAGCATATCGCGAATGGCGGCTTCAGCCTCCACTTCGCTCATGGCAACGATCACGCCCTTACCTGCCGCCAAGCCATCCGCCTTGATGACGATAGGCGCACCAACCGTGTGTAAATATGCCAGCGCAGGCGTTACCGCGGTAAACGTCTGATAAGCCGCCGTTGGAATAGCATGGCGTGCCAGGAAGTCCTTGGTAAACGACTTGGAGCCTTCAAGCTGGGCCGCGGCCTGGGTAGGGCCAAAGATGGTCAGGCCAGCCGCTTGGAAGCGGTCAACGACGCCTTCGACCAGAGGCGCTTCCGGACCGACGACGGTCAAGCCAATACGCTCCTGGAGCGCAAATGCTTCCAGCCCGGCCAAGTCGGTGGCCGCAATATCGATATTGGTCAGCTTATCTTCGGTCGCCGTACCGGCATTGCCGGGCGCTACGAATACCTGCTCAACATTCTCAGATTGCGCTAATTTCCACGCCAACGCATGTTCGCGGCCGCCGCCACCTATCATCAAAACCTTCATGTTCTTCCTTCTCGAACGGGAGAGCGATTATGCGCCGCATTATGCCACAAGGTGACCACCCGTGGCGTTAGGAGGATTTATCCTCATCCTTGTCGCTGGTGGAGGGCGGCTGGTTCAAGGTGCTTTGCCAAAAGCGCATATTTTCTTCGGCCAGCTCGCGCATAAACTCCATGGGCGTATGGCGCATGGCCTGCTGCCATTGGCTTTGCAAACGCTTTTGCTGCTCCAGCATAAGCTGCGTGCCTTGCTCCAGATAACGCGCCAGCGGTAAAGGCGACGACATATCATAAACCCGGATGAGCTGCGCCAGCAGGTCGTTAGAGAATACTTCGGCTTCGTTATCCGACTGCTCCTGCTCAATAATGATGGAGAGCAGAATGGTACGCGTCAGGTCTTCACCGCTTTTGGCATCCTCAACCCGAAACGGCGCTTCTTCAATAATAAGATGGCGCAGATCTTCAAGCGTGACATAACGGCTTTGCTGAGTGTCGTACAACCGGCGATTGGCATACTTACGAATTACGCGCACAGCGCATCTCCTTAAACGCGATAGGGGGTGTTCCCCAATGCTATTATTGTGCCTGCACCACGCGCCCATGCAAGCCATGTGAGTAGAATATTGCGCAACAGTGTGCCCACCCTTCGACCAATAGATGCCGATTATGAATTTGATTTTGCTTCACCCCAGCGACCTCGACCACCAGGGCCATGCGCGTATAACAGACGCACGCAGATTAGCGCATTTACGCGACATCCATCGCGCCGCCCTCGGTGACCGGTTAACGGTGGGTGTTCAGGGTGGCTTAATGGGAAAAGCACAGCTGGTCGAATTAACCACTGAGCTTGCCGTATTTGTCCTTGACCCGTTAGCAGACGTGCCTCCCCCCGCTCTTCCCGTGCATTTGGTACTCGCGCTACCTCGACCACGCATGCTGGCGCGAACGCTTGAGCATGTGACAGCGCTAGGGGTGAAGGAAATTACGCTACTGCATACCAAGCGCGTAGAGAAAAGCTATTGGCAATCACCAGAGCTTCTTCCCGAGAAAATTCATCAGCACCTGGTGCTGGGTCTGGAGCAATCACGTGATACCCAACTACCGAGCGTGACACTGACCAAAGGCTTTCGGCCCTTTCTTGAAGAGCAACTGCCTGCTTTACTTCGCGGTCGCCATGGCCTTGTGGCTCACCCGGGCATGCCGATGGCCTGCCCACGTGGCATCAGCGACAATACGCTGCTGTTGGTCGGCCCAGAAGGTGGGTTTATCCCATGGGAAGTTGAGAAACTGCTGGACGCTGGCTGTGAGGGGATGCATCTTGGGCCGCGCATTTTACGCGTTGAAACAGCCGTCACAGCGTTGCTGTCACGGCTGTTTTAGAGCTCAATACCTAGGATTGCTGGTCTTCTGGATCGTGAGGCACCACCTCAGCATCGTCACTGCAGGATGGCTCTTGCTGGAATGTTTCGCGCACGTCCAGCAAGCCTAAATGGCTGATGGTACGCCGGCCAAGCAGCAGTGGATAATGCATTTCTTCGCGATCACGTAGGCTAAACTGCTCTTCGTAAACCGTATCGCCCATGCACACATCCATTAATACAACGGGGCGCTCATCACGCCCGCCCGCGCCGCGCACCGCCAACTCACGATAGAGCGGCCGTTCAAGACGGTCGCTAAACACTTCGTCGTTCTGCTGGTCTGTTAGCTTTAAGCGAAAGCGCACCCACTCCTCGCCCTCTTTCTCAAACACTTCGATATCACGCGCATCCAAAGATGACGTCAGGGCACCACTATCAAGCTTGGCCTTCACCATGATGCCCCAGGGCTCTATGGTGGCATTTTCAACCCAGCCAAACACTTTATCATCATCGCTTGCCACTGCGCTGGCGGCTAATGCACTTACCAGCACACTACTTAACAGCGTTTTTGCCACAAATCCCATAGCATCATCCTTGGTGAAATAAGTGATTAATCATAACTACGCACCTAGCGCAGCCTTTCAAGCAGCGCCTGAGTAGCGAAGCCATCCGGCGTCAGGCCTTGGCTGCGTTGAAAGTCACGCACGCCTTGGCGTGTATTGGGTCCCATCACACCGTCAGCCCCGCCTACCGAATAGCCCGCTTCATTCAAGCGCCGCTGGAGTTCTTTGACATCGTCGCGGGTTAAAGGTGTCTGCCCTCGCGGCCATGCCTGGCGTATTCCCTCACGCCCGGCAATTTTATCAGCCAGCGTCGCCACGGCCAGGGCGTAGCTGGTGGCGTTGTTATAGCGCAAAATCGCTCGAAAATTAGCGCCTACCAAAAAGGCGGGCCCTTCCGCCCCGGCCGGAATGACGATAGCCGCGCTCTCGAAATTGGGCAGTTCACCCTGCAGGGCGCGTACACCTTGACTCGCCCACTCAGCGCTACTGCGGCGCTCGGTCTGTGAATAATCAAACGATGCAGGAAGCGCTAACTCAACCCCCCAGGGTTCGCCTGCTTGCCAACCTGCCCGCGCCAGATAGTTGGCGGTGGAGGCCATCACATCGGGGATACTGCCCCAGATATCACGGCGGCCATTATTATCACCATCCACGGCATAAGCTTCAAAGCTACTGGGGATAAACTGGGTATGCCCCATAGCACCCGCCCAGGAGCCTTTCATTTGCTCGGCTGCGATATCGCCCTGGTCAATAATACGTAACGCCGCAAGCAGTTCACCGCGTGCGAAATCCCGGCGACGCCCGTCGTATGCCAAGGTGGCGAGCGCCTCAAGGGTCGAGAAATCACCAAAATTGCTTCCGTAATTGCTCTCGATGCCCCAAATCGCCACGATGATTTCTGAGGGCACGCCGTAGCGTTGCTGCATTTCTAATGCCGTCTGGCGGTGGGCGTCAAGTTTCTCACGGCCTGCATTGACGCGCGTATCGGAGGCGGCAGTGTCGAGATATTCCCAAATAGGCCGCACGAATTCCGGCTGGTAACGGTCCAGTTCAATCACCCGTTCACGGTAGCGCACGTTATCCAATGCGGTGGCTAGCGTTGATTCACTGATCCCCTGAGCAGCTGCATAACGACGGAACTCATTGCGCCACTGTTCAAAGTTGGCATAGCGTAGCTCTTCGGCACCGCGGGCATCCACTTCTGTCATCAACTGCGGGTTAGCGTAGAGGCTTCCGCTAAACATTACCGATAGCACCCCGGCAGTAACTACAAGTGATGTATGACAAAAAGCGCGACGTAATGGCAAATTAATCTTGAGCAACATGGTGTCTCTTCCTGGGCTGTCCTTGGCATGCCTGATGATGGCCTGGAAAACAAGCAGATACCAGAATTTGTACGAAAACAACGTGTGCTTAGCCGTTGTGGCGTAAACCCACGCCGACCAACCTTTCACCAGGTAAAGTCACGGCGCTGACATTTCCTGCTGATACATTGTGTTATAAAAAAACCACCCGAAGGTGGCTTCTTACCGATTAGTTATTTACCAACCGCTAAATTAGTGAAACACATTAATCGGGATCCGTTGCTCGTGGCTGACGTTTAGCATTTTCATTCGTTTCCATACCGCTTTTTAATTCGTGGGTTAACGGGTCGTAGTTGGGACGAAGCTCATCCTTGACCGTACCACTCCAAAGTCGAGAGCCCACAAAGTAACCCGCCCGTCCTATCACATGCGCCGCAACGGGGGCTGTCATCAGGATAAACACGATAATCGCAAAGGAGCGAGCGACCACGCCTACCTCAGAAAAATGCATCGCCGATGCCAGCATGATCAAAATAACGCCTAATGCCGCCGCTTTGGTAGTGGCATGCATACGCGTTAGCAGGTCCGGCAAACGTAGCAAGCCAATAGCCGCCAAGAGCATAAATAAAGAGCCTGTCAGCAATAGCACACCTTTAATCGTTTCAATCATCGCGAGGCCCTCCCCGTTCCAAAAAGCGTGCAAAGCCAATCGCGGCCAGAAAGCCCATTAGCGCAATAACGATAGCGGCATCCAGAAAGCTGGCTACCCCGGATTGAATGGCGTAAACGCCTACCAGCCCGACCACTGTAGTAGAAAAAAGCTCAAGCGCCACTACTCGGTCAGGCAGGCTTGGCCCGCGCACCACACGCACAAATGTCAAAATTAGCGCCAGCCCCATAATGATCTGGCTAATCAAGAGAACCGTATCCATTAGCGAAATAACTCCAGGGCTCGATGCTCCATTTCTTTTAAGTTACGTCTTAGCTCTTCTTCATCATCAAGAAACATGGCGTGGATATAAAGCACCTTGCGGTCATCAGAGACGTCCAGGCTCAGCGTTCCCGGTGTTAAAGAGATCAGATTAGCCACCAGGGTAATTTCCATTTCAGTGCGTGCGGAAAGCGGCATGGCAATCACGCCTGGCTGCATGTGCCAAGGCGGCGTCACAATATCAAACGCAACACGCAGGTTGGCTTGAACAAGCTCCTTTAGAAAAAAGCCCAGAAAGCCAATAATGCGCGGAATCCTGGCCGGGTAGCCTTTTAATGCGCTGACTTGCGGCTCAATCATCACCAGCGTGATATAGCCGAAAATCATGCCTACCAGCAGGTTTAAGCCAGTGAAGTCGCCGCTTAGTAGCACCCACGCCAATCCTAACAGCAGGTTCCAAATAGCACCGGTCATGGCGCGTCCCCCCCGCCTATTATTTCTACCTGCAACTCGCCTGGTATCAGTAGCGCATCCTCAACACTCGCGGATACGCCCAACACCGCATCAATATAGCCTCTGGGGGCCAGCAATTGGTCACCAATAGTGGTCATCACGCTCATGATGGGTTCAGCAAAAACCCCGATTAGCACTGAAAACAGAGCCAGCACCACCACGGGCAAATACATCATCCACAGGCTGGGTTTAATAAGCCGCCCGTCATCCCCAGAGGGTGTATTCGATACAGGCACCTGATTATCGTCTGGCAAGGATTTCCAGAAGACTTCGTTCCATATCTTGACCATGGAGTAGAGCGTTAATAACCCCACACCCAAGGCAATGGCAGTAATCACATACGCCTCGGCTTCAATACCTGCCCGCACAATGACAAACTTGGCGAAGAATCCGGATAACGGAGGAACCCCCGCGAGGGAAAATGCTGAGATAAAAAACGCAACGGCAAGCCAAGGGCGCTCTTTATAAAGCCCACCCATCTTTTTTAGCTGGTACGTGCCCTGTAAGCGGTGAGTGATACCGCTAATCAAAAACAGGTTCGTCTTGACAACAATATTGTGCATGATGGCAAACACGCCGCCAGCAATCGCCAAGGGTGTATACAGCGCCAAGCCCAGAATCATATAACCAATCTGGCTGACGATATGAAACGACAAAATACGCCGAAACTCATATTGAGCAGCCGCACCCAGCACCCCGGTCACCATGGTAAGCACCGCCCCCCACAACATTATTTCCTGTAGGTAGTCCATCGACTGGTCAAAGATCAAGGTAAACACGCGGAACAGTGAATATACGCCTACTTTGGTGAGAAGGCCTGCGAACAGCGCTGAAACGGCAACCGGCGGCGTATGGTAAGACGCAGGCAGCCAGAAAAAGAGCGGAAAGGCCGCCGCCTTAATCCCAAAGGCCACCATAAACATCACCGCGAGCACCTCGACCATCCCATTGTGCTCAACGACATTCATGCGCAGTGCGATATCGGCCATGTTAAGCGTACCGACCGTGCCGTACAGCAGCCCCACCGCTGTCAGAAAGATCACCGACGCCAGCAGGTTAAGCGTTACGTACTTTATTGCTCCCTCCATCTGGGCCCGCTCGCCGCCCAAAATCAGTAGCGCAAAAGAGGCCACCAGCATTACTTCAAACCATACATACAGGTTGAAGATATCGCCGGTCAAAAAGGCTCCCGCCACCCCGGCTAACAACAAGTGCATTAACGGATAGTAGCCAAATTTCTCATGGCCACGACCGGTCGTCGCCAAGGAGTAAATCCCCATGGCGAGGCCGATGATACCGGTCAGTAGCACCATCACCGCACTTAACATATCGGCGATGAGCGTAATCCCAAACGGCGCAGGCCAGCTGCCCATTTGCATGGTGACATAGCCTTCGGAAAGGGTTGTCGTAAACAGCCAAAGGCTAACGATCAGAAATGCTATATTTCCAGCGACTGCGATAAAGCGCTGCATTGGCCTTGAACGCCAAAACAGTAGTGAAATAGCCCCTGAAAGTAAGGGTAAAAGGACGGGAAGAGCAACTTCAGGCCTCACGTATCAGTATCCTTCATCTTATCCATGTCATCAGCCTTCACCACTTCATAGGCACGACGAATCAATACAACAGCAAAGGCCAGCACACCAAATGCGATAACGATAGCCGTCAGTACAACGGCTTGGGGCAACGGGTCAGCGACATCGCCCATAGGCTGAACCATACCTTCTGGAATCAGCGGTGGCGCGCCCCGCGTCATTCCGGCAGTAGTAAAGATCAATAAGTTAGCAGCGTTGGAAAGCAGCAGTAGCCCAATAACCAGTTTTACAATGGAGCGTCGCAGCATCATAAAAATAGCGGTGGCATACATAACCCCAATCGCTAGCGCCATTACCGGTTCCATGCGAATCCTCCTGTTATGTTAAGGCTCATCCTTATCCACCTCCATCAACGCCATCACCATACCAATCACCGCTCCCAACACCGCCAAGTAAACGCCAATATCAAAAATCAGCGGGGTGGAGGCTTTAAAATCAATAACCGGAATGGTCCACCACTGCGCGGTTAAAAACGGCTGACCCATAAACCAGGCAGGTACAACAGAAATCATGCCTAACAACAGCCCCACGCCAATCAAGTCGCGAGGGTCGACCATCCGTAATACCTCTTTTGTGGCACTGACGCCAAACGCCAGCAGATACAAGGTAAACGCCCCCGCCGCCACTAACCCTGCAATAAACCCACCGCCGGGCTCGTCGTGTCCACGAAGCAGCAAAAATATCGAAAACATAAGCTGTAGCGGCATTAGAAAGCGGGCCGCCGTGTTTAAAATAATCGTTCCCGATTTAACCATCGTACGGCTCCCTGCTATCAGTATTCCCGCTGTCATTGGTGGGCTTAGCGCTTTCTGGCTCGTGGCGCAGCTTCAGCATAGCGATAACGCCAATGGCGGCTAGCGCCAGTACAAACATCTCGCCCAACGTATCCAGCGCCCGGTAATCCACCAAAATTACGTTGACGATGTTGCGGCCAAAAGCGAGCGGTGCGCTGTTTTCAACCATATAGGTAGAAATGGACTCGAACTGGTTAATACTCCAGGCAGTCATGATCAGAAGGAAAATCAAGATGCCCATCATCGCAGCTACCGAACCATCGCGAATACGCTCCAGGCTGGTCGAAAGATGCGAGAAGCGAGGCAGCCTGAACAGTACCAGCACCAGTAAAATAACCGTGAGCGTTTCAACCAGAAGCTGGGTGATCCCAAGGTCAGGGGCGCTGAAAAGAATAAAGACCAGCGCGATTGAGAACCCCATAATACCCACTGACACGACGGCGCCCAGCCGGGAGCGAGTGATCGTTGCATACAGGGCACCCATCACCATTGTGCCGACGACGATAGCCTCATGAAACCGTACATCAAGTTCAAAGGCTAACAGCGGAGAGTGACGCACCAGAATGGAGTTACCCAACAGCGTAATCAGCACGACCAGCATGACCAAAATATAGTTGCGCATATAGCCATTTTGCAGCACTCGGGTTTGCCATTCCGCAAACCGTACCAGGCCATTTAACAAGCCTTCATAGCCCGCTTCCGGGCCGTAGCGCATAAGAGGGGCCAGCAGCGTAAGCTTGCCTCGTACGCTGTCCCAGTACTTGAACAGCAAAAAGCCCAACCCCAGGCTAACAACGGACATTATCAGCGCCGCATTAACACCGTACCAAAGTGACAGCGCCACTTCTCTCGGCTGACCAGCCACCGCACTTGCCGCTGACGTTAAAAGAGCATCAACGCCAAACATGGCGGGCGCCAGGCCAAAAACCAGCGAGCCTACGCTTAGCAGTGCGGGGCCCATTAACATGCCGAAAGGTGCTTCATGCGGCGTTCTTGGGGTTTCGTGACGCTTGCCGTAGAAAGGCCGTAGCGCAACAATCGCCGCCACGGCGATAGTCATAATCGCGCTGACAAACGCGAACACGACTAGCAAGCCTTGAAAATCCCCTGCGCCCAGCACCGCTTCAAACTTAAGCTCTTTGCCAATAAAGCCAAGCAACGGCGGCACCCCAGCAAGTGATAGCGCCGCTATCAATGCAATGGTGGCCGTCACCGGCATCAAAGACCTTAACCCGCCCATTGCGGTGACATCCTTGGTGCCCGTTTCATGATCGAGAATACCGGCCACCATGAACAACGCCCCCTTGTAGAGGGAGTGTGCGAGCAAAAAAGTTACAAATGCTGTCATGGCGTACTCGGTACCAATGCCCAACAGCATCGTCAACGTGCCGAGCGCCATGATGGTTGAGTAAGCCAGCAGCTTTTTAATGTTCGTATGATGAATAGCCATGAAGGCGCCCAGCAGCAGCGTGATAGCGCCCACCACAGAGAGAACGCTTATCCAAAGCGCCGTCCCGCCCAGTTCAGGTTGAAGCCTTGCCATAAGGTAAATACCGGCTTTAACCATGGTGGCGGAGTGCAAATAAGCCGAGACGGGTGTAGGTGCCGCCATGGCGTTGGGCAGCCAGAAATGAAAGGGAAACTGAGCTGACTTGGTGAAAGCCCCCAACAGCAAACAGATGAGCATGGGCGTATAAAGGGCATGCTCTCGCAGGTCGGTTTCCATTGCGCGAATATCGGTTAACGACCACTGGTCGCTGGCGATGCCCAGCAAGATAAGCCCGGCCATCAACGCAAGCCCACCCGCAAAAGTGACAAAAAGCCCTTGGCGAGCCGACTTACGCGCCTGCATATCGGTATGGTTAAACCCGATCAGCAGGTACGAAGTAACGCTGGTTAACTCCCAAAAAATAAACAGTGTGATCAGCCCATCGGCCAACACCAGCCCCAGCATGGACACCATAAAAGCCATCAGCGCGATATGAAACCGGGCGATCTCCGGGTGGCCTTTTAAGTAACTCCCCGCATACACCAACACGCATGCGCCAATAACGCTGATTAACAAGCCGAACAGTAAGGACAACCCATCCAGCATAAAGGTGAGGCTGATACCTAACGAAGGCACCCACTGCCACTCCATTAGCAGCGGGCCGTCATTGATGATTGTGGGTGCTTGAGAAAACAGCCACGCAGCGATGAGCGCAGGAAAAAGGGCCAATACCAAACTCGTACGGTCTGCAAACCAGCGCTGCATAAGTGGTGCCAACGCGGCTAATACAAACCCCATCAAAACGGCGAATTGCATCTAGCGATATCTCCTGTGTATCCGCCCCATGATGAAGCGGGTTCGTTGAGCATCAATACCTCTCGCGGTGAGTAGCGATCATCATCCCTGTTCACTGCTCTCTCTTAACTGCTCTGTCTCAAGCACCCTCTCTCAAGCACCCTCTCTCAAGCACTCTGTCTTAAGCGCTCTGTCTTAAGCGCTCGGACCAGATTTTAACGAGCACGCTGAAAGCCGTAGAGTAACAGCGCCTATTTTAAACACGCGAGGTGATCATAAAGTCGTAGACTCTATAACAGGCCACTGCCTGTTACCAGGCAATCATTCAAAATCAAATAGATAGCGTGCTTATCGTTACTTCATCGCCATTTATAACGCCTTGATTATCGGCTCATTACGACCGTGGAAGCCAACCCAAAAGCTCGTTATTAACGATGTCCAGCAGCGCCTTTATGTGATCATTACGATCATTTAAGCAGGGAATGTAACTAAACGTTTCGCCGCCTGCTTCCATAAAGCTATCGCGGATCTCCTCCTTGATTTCTTCTAACGTTTCCACACAGTCGGAGGAGAAAGCAGGCGATAGAATCGCAATATGTTTATGGCCCTGCTTGGCAAGCGCGGCTACGTGCTCGACCGTTGCAGGCCCCACCCACTTTTCAGGACCAAACTGTGATTGAAAGGTGGTATCCACTTCCTCCTGACTAAAACCTAGCGTTTCGCCCAGGAGACGCGTGGTTTTCTGGCACTGGCAATAGTAGGGGTCGCCTTGCATCAAATAGCGCTCAGGCACGCCGTGGTAGCTGGCAACTAACTTGGTGGGCCGCGTCTCAAGTTCGGCGTAAACATCTGTTACTGAATTAGCCAGTGCCTGTAGATAAGCAGGGTGATCAAAATAGGCGGGCACCGTACGAATAGAGGGTTGCCACTTCATCTTCATTAAGGCGCGAAACGCCTCGTCATTGGCGGTTGCAGTGGTCGGCGAGGCGTACTGTGGATAGAGCGGAAAGAAAACAATCTTCTCACAGCCCTTTTTTTTCATCTGCGTGAGCACACTGCGCGTTGAAGGATTGCCGTAGCGCATACAGAAATCCACTTCAACGTTGTCGCCGTATAAGGCCTTAAGCTGCTCCGTCAGTTTTTCGGTTTGCGCCCGCGTGATCGTGAGTAGCGGGCTTTCGTTTTGTTCGGTGTTCCAAATGCTTTTATACGCTTTACCCGACGAAAAAGGCCGCTTGGATAAAATAATCAGTTGCAGAAGCGGCTGCCACTTCCAATCGGGATAATCGACTACCCGCTTGTCGGAGAGAAACTCACTTAAATAACGTCGCATCGACCAATAATCAGTGGCATCGGGCGTCCCCAGGTTAGCCAGAACTACACCTACTTTTGCCCGCGGCACGGCCGGATGATCACTGGATGCATGGGCCAAGCGGCCTTCGCCCGGCTGGGCCACCACAACGCTATCGGTCATTACGCTTACTCCAAAGACGGCTTCTAATTATCAAAAATCTTAACACTTTTCGATAAGGCGCGGCATAAAGTTATACTATCAACATCATTTGTATAACCACCGGTAAAGTGGCACCCCGCCGCCCCGCGCCTTACTTCAAATACGCTTTAAGCACAGATCGAAGATACTTAAAAAATAGCGGCAAGGTGGTCAGAAGCAAAACACCTGGAAAGCACGGCGAATAGAGGCAAGTTAAGCGGTTAAAGCAGTGCGCTGGCCAGGATGCTGGTAGGGCTTTGTTGCTACCGAGCCTGCAAGAAAAGATGAATGCAGGCTGCTGTTTCTTTGCCTGTCACCGCATTAGGGTTTAGGCGAGGGTGGGAAAAACGTTACGCTAACTGTTGTGTGTGCATTCAGTAAATACACAGAGTGATTCATCAACCGCTTTTTAAAAAACCAGCGGCATTCGTGAGGCTAGCGGCTCGCTATAATGCGCGTCACGACCAATAACTTCGTCCTGAGGCACATGCTGAACCAGATACGCGCGATGAATACCCGCACGTTTTAGTTCCAAATACACATCATCTAACGAGCGAAACAGCATGGGCTTACCACGTTGGGTGAGCATATGCCGCGCGCCTTCTACATCTTCAAGTTCAAGCTGATAAAAACGACTACCCGAATGCGTAATAACGCGAATTTCGAAATTATCGTGGCTATCGACGAACTGTTTAAGTGCTTTCAGTTCCATGATTCCCTCCTGTTATTGGATACAACAATAGGACCCAGCATGACTGCGTCCTATTACATTCCTGTTACCTTACATTGGCACTTATTGACCAAGAGGGCAACTTTTCAGGAGGTTTCCAGGCTATCAGTCTATTAACACAGCCAAGCTACTGATATTCAGAAGGATCAATCGCCTTACCAAGCGAGTTACGATCAATCCAGTTACCGCCCTTGGTCTCTTTGTAGCGAAATACCACGTTATCGCCGATAGCGACCGGAAGCTCAGCATCTTCTGTTTGATAGCTGTACTTCTCACCATCAACGACCAGCTGATAGCGATAAAGGTCTGGCATACCCAGCCACTCTTTAAAAGGCCCTTCGCGCTCTAATTCCTGAAGTTCTCCGCGCCCTTGAAGCTTGGGAAGACGCTGACGATTACCACGCCGAAAACCACCTGCCATGAATTACTCCCGTTCGTTCTTTTTTCCGTATGCTCAATATATCAAGGACGTGATGCTGGTCACACCCTCACTCTAGTCACCAAAAGCTTCGCCATAGCTGTCGGGAGCCAGGTCTTCAAAACGGGTATATTTGCCGATAAACGCCATATGCACCGTTCCGATAGGCCCGTTACGCTGCTTACCGATAATGAGTTCAGCCAAGCCCTGATTATCTGGATTATCCTGGTTATACACCTCATCACGATAGACGAAGGCGATAACGTCCGCATCCTGCTCGATGGCGCCTGATTCCCGCAAGTCAGACATAACCGGGCGCTTGTTGGGGCGCTGCTCCAGCGAGCGGTTAAGCTGAGAAAGCGCCACTACCGGACATTTAAACTCTTTCGCCAAGCCTTTTAGCGAGCGCGAAATTTCCGATATCTCCCCCGTGCGGTTTTCAGAAAAACCGGGGATCTGCATCAGCTGAAGGTAGTCGATCATGATCAGCGACATATTGCCGTGCTCACGCACGACACGGCGCAAGCGCGAGCGCATTTCATTAGGTGAAAGCGCAGCGGTGTCATCGATAAAGAGCTGCTTGTCTTTAAGCAGATTGACCGCCGACGTTAGGCGCGGCCAATCTTCATCCTCCAACTGCCCCGAACGCACGCGGGTTTGGTCGATGCGCCCAAGCGATGACAGCACCCTGAGCATTAGCGATTCAGCCGGCATCTCCATGGAGAACACCATCACGGGCTTATCGCTGGAGATAACCGCGTGTTCGACCAGGTTCATCGCAAACGTGGTTTTACCCATGGAGGGACGCCCGGCAATGATGACCAGGTCCGAAGGCTGAAGCCCTGACGTCATCTCATCCAGATCACGAAAGCCGGTTGATAGCCCCGTCATTTCGCCCTTCAGGTTGAAGAGTTCATCAATGCGATCAACCGCTTTGGTGAGAAGCTCGCTCATGCCAATTGGGCCACCCGTTTTAGGGCGCTCTTCGGCAATCTGAAAAACCAACCGCTCAGCTTCATTAAGCAGTTCATCGGCTGGCCGCCCTTGGGGGGCAAAGGCGCCTTCTGCAATCTGATTCGCCGCTCGAATCAGCTTTCTAAGCGTTGCCCGCTCACGCACAATATCCGCATAGGCGCGAATATTGCTCGCCGAAGGCGTATTGCGGGCAAGCTCCGCCAGGAAAGCCAAGCCACCCACGGTATCCAGGTGATCTCGCTCTTCAAGCGCTTCAGACAAGGTGATGACATCAAGGGGTTGTCCAGACTCCGCCAGATGAATCATGACGTTAAACACCAAACGGTGCTCATAACGATAAAAGTCATCGGCTACCAGGCGCTCGGAAACCGTATCCCACGCCTGATTATCCAGCATTAGCCCGCCTAACACCGACTGCTCCGCCTCCAGCGAATGCGGCGGCAGCTTCAGCGCTGCCGTTTCCTGATCAGCAGAAGGCTGGTCCATAGCGAGCTCCTTTCAATAGTGCAGCATAGCCGACAAAGACCACTATCTTAATCGGACAAACCGTTAGCAACCACCGCTAGGTCATCGCATAAAGGGTTATTTCTAAACGCTCAGGGCTTTCAACAAACCACTAGCCGCTTGAAAATAAGCCTTCGTTAAATAGCAACGGGCTTAAATAACACAGGGTTTAAATAACACAGAGCTTAAATAACAAAGGGCGCGGGAAATCCCGCGCCCTTTTGGCGTAAATAGCAGCAGCAAAGTTTACTCTGCGACGACTACCACGCGAACAACGGCGTCCACTTCTGCATGCAGGTGGAGGTCGATGTCGTATTCGCCAGTTTGACGAATCGGGCCTTGCGGCATACGCACTTCGCTCTTGGCAACCTCGATGCCAGCAGAGGAAATAGCGTCGGCCAGATCACGAGGACCGATAGAACCAAACAGCTTGCCTTCGTCGCCAGCTTTAGACACAAGCGAAAGCTCGATGTCGTTCAGCTGCTCAGCGCGGGCTTGGGCTTCTGCTTTACGCTCAGCCGCTTGAGCTTCAAGCTCAGCACGCTGTGCCTGGAACGCGTCAACGTTCTCTTTGGTGGCCGGTACGGCTAAACCGTAAGGCACCAGGTAGTTACGACCATAACCAGGCTTAACAGTGACCTTGTCACCCAGGCCGCCCAGCTTACCAATGTTGTCGAGCAGAATGACTTCCATCTCGTAAACCTCTTGTCAGTTGCCGCGGGCAAGGCGTGCGCGAATGTTCGCGAATGTATCAATCAGCCCCAACAGCAGCACAATGAGAATCGTGGGCCAGGTCGTGATCAGCAGCACATAAAATGCTACCAGCCACAGCCCGTTCATCCCCTTTAATCCAATATAACCATGCACTAACGCAATGCCGGCAACGAGTAGTGGTATCCAGCCGAGTACTGCTAACGCATGTCCCCCAAGCATCATGCCGACCACACAAAGCACCGCTAACACGGCAAGCTCTTTGGGTGCGAGTCGTAACGCATGAAACTCTTCACGAAACCCGCCCGGGTTATATAACCCCGCTTGCCAGCTTCGCGCCAAGGCTAAACATGCAATCGACGCAATCAGAACCACAAGCCCCGTAACGCCCCCCACCACAATGGCAGCCAGCATTTGGGTATCGTACCCCTGATTAGCCAACTCTGTGAGCATACGATCAACGTCCGGAGAGCCTTGTCGTAGTTGCTCAAGCATTGGCCCCATGTCGCCTGGCAGGCTAAAGATGCCGAACTGTACCATTGCTGCAGCCACGAATGTGCCCGCCAGCAACGCTTCACTCCAACGCATCCTTTCACGCAGGACAACCGCCATCAGCGTTACCAGCAATACGCTGGCCAGCGGGATAACGTCGCCTTGCGACCACCAAAAACCGGCGGGTAGCGCCGCTGCGATAATAACCGGTAGCGCAGGTGCAAAGCCTTTACGCAGAGTTACCAAAGCAGCAATAGCAGCACCTAACCAAAACAGCCACGGCACTAACGTGGCCAGCGCTGCCCCGCCTACGGCGTAAGGCAGCCCTCGCATTAGCCATCTTGCCAGTGCCAGCATCACGTTAAACGCTTACTGGTGGCTATCGGAGTAGGGCAGCAGCGCCAGGTAGCGCGAACGCTTGATAGCAGTCGCCAGCTGACGCTGGTAGCGTGCTTTAGTGCCGGTGATACGGCTCGGAACGATCTTGCCAGTTTCGGTGATATAAGCTTTCAGAGTGTCCAGATCTTTATAGTCGATCTGCTTGACGCCTTCAGCAGTGAAGCGGCAAAACTTACGGCGACGGAAAAAACGTGCCATGGATTAGCTCCTTAAAACGTGCAGTGGATAGAATCAGGCAGTTTCGACGTCTGAATCAGACTCGGACTCATCAGCGCGCGACTTGTCTTCGCGGCGCGGACGCTTCTCTTCTGCCGGCTTCATCATCGGAGAAGCTTCAGTAACCGCTTCCTTGCAGCGTACAACCAGGCTGCGGATGATGGCATCGTTGAAGCGGAAGATGTTCTCGATTTCTTCGAGCGTCTCGCCAGTACATTCAACGTTCATCAGCACGTAGTGGGCTTTGTGAATCTTGTTGATCGGGTAAGCCAGGTGACGACGGCCCCAATCTTCAAGACGATGTACAGTACCAGCGTTTTCGGTAACGATGCTGGTGTAGCGCTCGACCATAGCCGGCACTTGCTCGCTCTGATCCGGGTGGACCATAAACACGATTTCATAATGACGCATGAGATCTCCTTGCGGTTTGACAGCTTCCGGTGTGTGCCCCGCACAAGCGAGAACGACGACAGGGAAGCAAGGAGTTACTGAAATGCACCTAACTTACCGCCAAACGGCAATTTAAGGCATTAAGCAGAACTGGTGTTCAACTAACGTACAGGTATTTAACCAACGTAAACATCTGCGCCCGCCTGTAGACAAACGGGCGCAGGTATTCTAGTGGGCGCAGGGTTAACTTGCAAGCTGGCGTTGTCGTACTGCCTCAAACAAACAAATCCCGGTAGCCACAGAGACATTAAGGCTTGAAACCTGCCCTGCCATAGGTAGCTTGGCCAGGTTATCGCAGGCTTCCCGGGTTAAACGCCGCATGCCCTTCCCTTCTGCTCCCATTACTAGCGCAGTAGGGCCGGTCAAATCGATGTCAAATACACTAGCCTGGGCTTCACCTGCTGTACCGGTAATCCATACGCCGGCATCTTTAAGCTTGGCAAGCGTACGCGCCATGTTGGTGACCTGATAAACCGGCACTACCTCGGCAGCACCGCAAGCCACTTTACGCACGGTTGCGTTTAGCGGTGCCGCCTTGTCTTTTGCCACAATAACGCCATGTGCCCCAGCAGCATCGGCGCTGCGCAAGCAGGCACCAAAGTTATGCACGTCTGTCACGCCATCCAGCACTAGCAAAAGTGGCGGTGTTGGCGCCTGCCAGGCACGCAGCTTTAACCACAAGGACTCTTCGCCTTCAGGCGTAAGTGGCGGGCAGAACGCCACCACTCCCTGATGCGCAGCCCCTTGAGTCAACTGGTCCAGCAGGTCACGCGGCTGCTCTTTAATTCGCGCACCACGCGCTTGCGCCTGAGCAACCACTTCGGCCAAACGACTACCGGCTCCTTGCTGAACCCATAGCTCGCGCGGCGTTTCACCGCGCTCCAACAAACTTTGCAAGGCGTGGGTACCATAGACCTGGTCCAGCCCATCCGGCGTACGTACCGTAGTACGTGCACCACGTCGAGACGACGCCGATTTCATACTTAACTTCTCCTGGGCGTTGACTGACGCGTACGTCGCGGGCCACGACGCGTAGATGGCTTATCTTTTTTGGGCGCAGCGTCGCTCTTGGGAGCGGCCGCTTCATTAGTGTCGCCACTGCGGCGTTTACGCGGCTGGCGGCGCGGGCGAGGCTTATCGTCGGTCAAACTGAAATCAATTTTCCGGTCGTCCATATCGACGCGCGCCACTTGCACCGTCAAGCCATCACCCAAGCGATAGGTGGTTCCGGTACGCTCGCCTTTCAGGCGATGCTTCTCTGCCTCATAGTGATAATAATCCGACGGCAGCGACGTCACATGCACCAGGCCTTCGACATAGAACGCATCCAGACGCACAAACAAGCCAAACTGGGTAACCGACGCAATCGTGCCTTCAAAGGTTTCGCCCAGCTTGTCGGACATAAACTCGCACTTCAGCCAGCTTTCTACATCACGGGTCGCTTCATCGGCGCGACGCTCAGTCATTGAGCAGTGTTCGCCAAGTTCAAGCATCTGCTCAAATGTATAAGGGCACCATTTGCTCGGCGGATCGACCGGCGCTCCGTCAACGCGCACGACGGTATTGGTTTGACGCGGCCCCCGGATGACCGAACGAATGGCACGATGCACGAGCAGATCAGGATAACGACGAATCGGCGACGTAAAGTGCGCATACGCCTGATATGCCAAGCCGAAGTGACCTTCATTCTGCGGTGAGTACACCGCCTGGTTCATGGAGCGCAGCATGACTGTCTGGATAATATCGGCATCAGGGCGATCAACAATTGCCTCTCGTAGTGCCTGATAATCCTGCGGCGTAGGCATATCGCCGCCACCCACGGAAAGGCCCAATTCGTTCAGGAACAAGCGCAGCTTATCCAACCGCTCAGGCGTTGGCCGCTCATGAATACGGTACAATGCGGGCAGGTCGTGCTTATCAAGAAAACGTGCGGTTGCAACGTTCGCGGCCAGCATGCACTCTTCAATTAACTTGTGCGCATCGTTACGCTTACGCGGCACAATTTTTTCGATCTTGCGCTCGTCATTGAAGATGATCGCCGTTTCAGTGGTATCAAAATCAATCGCGCCACGCGCTTCACGAGCCCCGCGTAGCAAGTGATAAAGCTCATGCAGGTTTTGCAGCGGCTTCACCAGCTCGCGGTGTTCCTCACGCAGCGCATTGCCCTCTTCGCTCTCGTTATCAAGCATCGCCGCCACTTTGTTATAGGTGAGGCGAGCATGAGAGTTCATCACGGCTTCATAGAAGGAGTAGCGACTGATCGCCCCGGTCTTGGAGATATTCATCTCGCAGACCATGACCAGGCGATCCACGTTCGGATTGAGCGAGCAAAGACCGTTGGATAAAAGCTCCGGCAGCATGGGCACCACCTGCCCCGGAAAATACACCGAGTTACCCCGCGTGCGGGCTTCATTATCCAGCGCCGTTCCCGGACGCACATAGTGAGAGACATCCGCAATCGCGACTAATAGCTTCCAACTGCCTGACTTGGTTTGCCACGCGCACACGGCATCATCAAAGTCCTTGGCAGACTCATCATCAATCGTAACCAGCGGTGTATCTCGCAGGTCAACGCGATGCTTTTTATCTTCCTCCAGCACTTCCGCTGAAATGCCGCTGGTTTGATCCAGCACCTCAGGCGGAAATTCAGCAGGAATATCGTAGCTACGAATCGCAATATCGATTTCCATGCCAGGGTCCATACGCTCACCCAACACTTCAATCACTTCACCCACAGGCTGCACGCGGGTAGCCGGCTGCTGAACAATTCTGGCCGAAATCACCTGGCCATCCTTCGCCCCAGCGCTGGCACTGTGAGGAATAATAACTTCCTGAGTAATACGTGGATTTTCAGGAATCAGTATGCCAAATTCCGGCGTATTGCTGCGATATACACCCACCATTGTTTGCGTATTGCGGGCGATTACATCGGCAATGGTCGCTTCGTCGCGGCCACGGCGGTCTGTGCCGCTGATACGGACCAATACATGGTCACCGCTGAACACGCGACGCATCTGGCGAGGAGGTAACAACAGATCTGGTTTTTTACCATCATCACGAATCAAGAAGCCAAAACCGTCCCGGTGCCCCAGTACGCTGCCCTTGATCAAATCAAGCTTATCAATTAATGCATAAGCGCCGCGCCGGTCACGCAACACTTGACCATCACGCTCCATGGCCGCCATCCGGCGGCGAACGGCCTCAAGGTGATCTTCGTCCTCGATGCCCAGCATGCGGCTCATATTTTCATGGGTAATCGGTTTGCCGTACGTTTCCAACGCCGCTAACAGATACTCACGACTAGGCGCCGGATTATCATATTTTTGCGCCTCGCGCTCGGCGTGCGGATCATCACTCAACGTCCAATACTTCATGCGATCGACATCCTTAATTGCATTTGCGGGAGGCGGACAAAAACAGCAGCGGATAGTCGCTGCAGGTAGGGATAGTCAGCGACTGCGTTAATAAGCAGTAAGCTGAAAAACGTCATATTTTGTTTGGTCATGGGGCCAGTATAGCGCTGCATGTTCCATGACCCAACCACCTTAAGCAGCAATTGTGCAATTTGCGCCATAAAATTATCTTTCAGGTCTTGCATTTAACCAGCACCCCGGTATCATACGCGCCACTTGCCCAGATGGCGGAATTGGTAGACGCGCTAGCTTCAGGTGCTAGTGTCCGTATGGACGTGGAGGTTCAAGTCCTCTTCTGGGCACCATGTTTTCTCATGTTATCCTCTTTTCATGAGTAGCGGGTGCAGCGGCAAGTTGATGTGGTTGATGCTTGATATGTATTCGCCCAGGTGGCGGAATTGGTAGACGCGCTAGCTTCAGGTGCTAGTGTCCGTATGGACGTGGAGGTTCAAGTCCTCTCCTGGGCACCATACGAATACAATCAGCAAAATACCCGCAGTACAAATGATGCGCCCAGGTGGCGGAATTGGTAGACGCGCTAGCTTCAGGTGCTAGTGTCCGTATGGACGTGGAGGTTCAAGTCCTCTCCTGGGCACCATTACGTTGGTCCCGTCCGCATCATTGAACAATCCTTTCTATTATTAATCCCCATATTTTGAATATTGTGCCTACGTTTGCGTTGTTCTACTACGTCGTATTTAGCCTCCTTATTTCGTCGATATTACTGAGGGCTTTCCCCCCCCCCAGCTGAAGCACATTAAATAGTCCACTTACGCTAATCAAAAACGTTACGCTACTGAAAACGCCCAGGTCGCCGTGCGACCTCCTCCAGTGCCCACCCTTGCGTACGCAACTCACCTTCCAGCACGGTTTCCATTTCGGGTGTCAGGTCCGGGAAAAAATTAAGCCCGGTACGCGCTTCTATGTCATTAATAGTGACCAGGTAATCATCTAACGGTTCGTTGCCGCGAACGTCCTGGGGCATGATGAACGCCAGCGCGAGCGGTGCCTCATCGTGTGGGGCAACAATAATCTTATAGAACGCCTCTGGCACTTCGACAAAACCCACCCGATTAAACACATTATCCATAAAATGTTCAGGGAATATCGGCCCGGTAATCACCTGTACGCGATCAAAACGCGGCGCAAAGTGATTGATCACCGACTCCTCCAACCGCTGCCACAGCTGACGATTTAGATTAGGCCGCTGCGGCGTCATGTTACTCATCAAAAACGTATCAACCTGGGCATCGCGCCCGTGCACTGCGGCAATGGCATAGTTAGGTGCCATATGTCCCCGGTCATAGCCACTCCGGGCATAGCTGTCGGTTTTTACCGGCCAGAGGGTCCGCCAATCCGCTTGAAAACTGGGCCGTGAGCCAATCTGGGTCCCTTCCGGCACCGCCTCCAGCTGGTAACTCACCCACAGCGGGTTAACACGCACATCCGACCAGCCAACTAAATAGCCCTCATTGCGTAATACGCGGTGAAACGTGGTGGGATGAAAACTCTCCCACGTGGGAACGCCCATCCAGGTATACGCATCCTGATGCTGACGCTCCTGAAACTCCCATAACCCCGCTCCCGCGACCACAAACAGCAAAGCGACGCCCAGACGTCGCCCCTCTCGACGCCAGCGCCAAAACGATATCCCCACGTTCCCCTACTCCCCACACGCTAATTTTTATCGCCCGCTTATGACACGCGGCCATTGCGGTGGCCGGTGCCTATGTCCACATTACCAGCCTAGTGAAAACATGGTTTCAAGGTCGTGGCGTGAATGTACCTGCATGGCGTTAAGCGTTTCCGTATCGCTGATCCCCTCAACCTCGTTAAGGCGCTCGGTCACCAGCTCAGCCAGGCTTTCAAAATTCGGGGTACGTGCAATGGCTACCAGGTCATAACGCCCACAGGTGGAGTACACCTCACTAATGCCTTCCACGTCCGCTAAACGCTCTGCTACTGCTTTGACCTGGCCTTTTTCAGTATTAATTAAAATAACTGCGTTTTGCATAGCGCCCTCACTAAAAAAATGTAAGTGATACCGAGGCCTATCGTCATTTTACTCACACCGTCTACACCTGTTTAGTGGCGTAATACGCAAGAAAAACGTCAACAGCCGCCAAAGCGTGGAGTATAACAGGCCTGGTTAAATCCGCAGCCTGGACACGAAATCTCTCTAAATCCTTGCCTTGAACGAAGAAGTCGCGCACCACGCATCTATTCGTTAGCATGGATGGATAACAACGCGATATTTAGGGTCAAATGAGAGTGACCTATAAGGAGAGACCATGGCTAATCAGAGCCGCCGTCATTTTATACGCACCAGTGTATGGGGGCTGGCAACCCTCCCCTTGGGCATCGGTATTTTATCGAGAACGGCCTTTGCTCAATCGCTACCTCGCCTTGCCCCTTCAGCACCCAGTGCCCAAGCGCTGAACTATGTTGAAAAAGCGAGTGATGCCAGCGACCACCCTGCTTATACATCAGGTGAACGGTGCGACAACTGCATGTTTTATACCTCTGCTAATCAAGGCTGCCAGCTGTTTCCTGAAAACAGCGTTGAACCTGGTGGCTGGTGTCAATCCTGGGTGGCTCAGGGGTAAGGCTGCTAAACATCCCTGCCAAACGCAGGGACTTTTCACTGTACTCACCGGTAAGCGGTGACCATTTACGGGTTGTCTTTACTTTCCTCCTCTATGGGCCAACGGTAGCGATGCGTCACCCGCCCTTCATCCATGGAAACCAGGCGTACGGGGAACCCCCAAAGCTCATGCAGGTGCCGAATAACCGGGTAGGCACTACGCCCAAGGGGGCGGCGACCGTCCTGCACGTGGTGCAGTGTTAATGAGCGATCGCCCCGGATATCAGCCTCAACCACTTGAATATTTGGCTCTTTCACCGACAGCGCGTACTGAGTAGAAAGCGCATCGCGCACCCGGCGATAGCCCTGTTCATTATGAATAGCCGCAACTTCGAGTGTTTCCGACTGATCATCATCCACAATTAAAAATAGCTTAAGGTCGCGCATTACCTTGGGCGACAGAAACTGCTGAATAAACGACTCATCCTTAAAGTTGCGCATAGCAAATTCAAGCGTACTACGCCAAGGCGTACCCGCAATATCAGCAAACCACTGATAATCCTCCTCGGTCGGTGCTTCGCATATCCGTTTGATGTCCATAAAGATGGCAAACCCCAACGCATACGGATTGATACCGTTGAAGTAAGGACTATCAAAGTCAGGTTGATTAATGACCGCGGCGTGAGACTGCAAGAACTCAAGCATCAGACCTTCATCAACATCGCCTTCGTCATACAAGCGATTCATCAACGTGTAATGCCAAAAGCATGCCCACCCCTCATTCATGACCTGAGTTTGGCGCTGGGGGTAAAAATACTGCGCCAGCTTGCGCACAATACGTACTATTTCACGCTGCCAAGGGGCCAATAACGGGGCATTTTTTTCAATAAAATAGAGCAGATTTTCCTGAGGCTCCGGCGGGTAAATTCCGCCGCTGTGCAGTCCTAGCGGATCGTTGTCGCTGTTAAGGCTACCAGGCAGCGGTGACGCATTGTCAGGCGGCTCAGGAATCGTACGCCACAACATATTCACTTGCGTTTGCAGGTAGGCTTCCCGTTCATCCTGGCGCCTGGCCTCCTCTTCAGCCGAGATCGGCGAAGGTCGCTTATAGCGGTCAACGCCGTAATTTTGCAGCGCGTGACACGCATCCAACAGTTGCTCAACCGCATGAACGCCGTGGCGCTCTTCGCATTTAGCAATGTAGTGACGTGCAAACACCAGATAATCAACGATCGATTCGGCATCGGTCCAGGTACGAAACAAATAATTGCCCTTGAAGAAGGAATTATGCCCATAGCAGGCATGCGCCATGACCAGCACCTGCATCATCAGGGTGTTCTCTTCCATCAAATAGGCAATGCAAGGGTTGGAATTAATCACCAACTCGTATGCCAAGCCCATTTGGCCCCGCTTGTAAGCTTGCTCAACGGCCAGAAACTGCTTACCAAACGACCAGTGATAGTAGCCCACCGGCATGCCCACACTGGCGTAAGCATCCATCATCTGTTCGGTGGTGATGACTTCTATTTGGTTGGGGTACGTATCCAGGCGGTACTCGTCGGCAAGCGCAGCCAGCTTGTCGTTAAAGTGCTCCAGAATACTAAAATTCCAGTCAGAACCAGTCGCAATGGGCTTTTGGGACGCATTCATAGCGTACTCCTCAACACGCACGCGTTTAGCGCGCTTGATTCAAGCGGCGTTTAAACAGCTCACGAAAAACAGGGTAAATATCACTGGCTTCGACAATTTGGCGCATCGTAAAGCGTTCAGGAAAGTGTTCAGCGACGTTCTGGTACTCATGCCAAAGCGACTGATGATCGTGAGGGGTAATTTCTACATACGCGTAGTACTGAAGTTGAGGCATCAGCTTTTTAATCAGTAAATTGCGGCAGGTATTGGAATCATCGTCCCAATTGTCGCCATCCGATGCCTGAGCCACGTATAGATTCCACTGCTCAGCGGGATAGCGCTTTTGAATAATGTTATCCACCAGCGTGAGTGCGCTTGAGACAATGGTGCCGCCCGTTTCGCGGGAGTAAAAGAACTCCTCCTCACTCACTTCTTTTGCGGCTGTATGGTGGCGGACAAACACCAGTTCGACCTTTTCGTAGTGTTTCTCTAAAAAAAGATAAAGCAGCAGAAAAAACCGCTTCGCAATGTCTTTATGGTTCTGTGTCATGGAGCCTGAAACATCCATGACACAGAACATTACCGCCTGGCTTGAGGGCTGAGGCTGCGCTGCCAACTGGTGATAGCGCAAATCGTAGGTATCAATAAACGGCACTGCCTCGATGCGTTTCTTTAAACGCTCGATGTCAGCTTTCAGTTCAGCCACCCGTGCCGGATTACGTAGCACGCTGTCCTTGCGCTCTTCTGCCTCCAGTGCTTGCTCAGCTTCTTTTAGCGCTCGCTTGATCGGTGCTCGCATGGCAATACGGCGGGCGTAGGCCTCCCGCATGGAACGCGTAATACTGATACGCGAGGGCACGCCATCCCGGGAAAGGCCCGCGCGCACCATTTTCACTTCTTCCAATGATTTAAGCGGCTTACGCTGCAGGTGCGGAAGCTCCAAGCCATCGAAAACAAACTCTAAAAACTCCTCCCGGCTAAGCGTAAACGCAAACTCGTCGTTACCTTCGCCTTGGTCAGAAGCATTCCCTTCACCCGCGCCGCCTCCGCCGACTTGGCCACTGGGGCGGCGAATCCTGTCGCCCTGTAGAAACTCTTTATTACCCGGCGAGACGATATTGCGCGCCCCACCAGGGCCATGCTGAAACACCGGCTCGGAAATGTCCTTGGTGGGGATAGAAATTTTTTCACCGCGCTCCATATCAGTAATGGAGCGGCGGTTAACCGCCTCTTCAACAGAGCGCTTGATATGCTGACGGTAGCGCTCCAAAAAGCGCTGACGGTTAACCGCGCTCTTATGTTTAGCGTTAGGTCTTCGATCAATAAAGTAGGTCATACGACCTCCTTAACCCAAAGGGCCTTTTCAGTACCGGCGCTTACTGCGACTTGCGCACGCGCAGGTACCACTCGGAAAGCAGACGCACCTGCTTCTCGGTATAGCCGCGCTCCACCATCCGAGCGACGAAGTCCTCGTGCTTTTTCTGGTCCGACTTTGAGGCCTTGGCGTTAAACGAGATGACCGGCAAAAGCTCTTCGGTATTGGCAAACATCTTGTGTTCAATAACCCCTTTAAGCTTCTCATACGACTGCCAGCTGGGATTCATGCCATTGTTCTGGGCACGCGCTCGCAGCACAAAGTTAACCACTTCATGACGGAAGTCCTTGGGATTGGAGATGCCCGCTGGCTTCTCAATTTTTTCAAGCTCTTCATTTAGCGATTGGCGATTCAACTGCTCGCCGGTATCCGGGTCGCGGTACTCCTGGTCTTGAATCCAGAAATCGGCATAGGTCACATAGCGATCAAAAATATTCTGCCCATACTCGCTGTAGGATTCGAGATAAGCCGTCTGGATCTCTTTGCCAATAAACTCCACATAGCGCGGAGCCAAAAACTCTTTAATAAAGCCCAGATAACGCTCAAATACTTCAGAGGGCAGTTGCTCACGCTCAAGCGCTTGCTCCAGCACATACAGCAGATGCACCGGGTTAGCGGCAACTTCGGTGCTGTCAAAGTTAAACACCTTGGAAAGAATCTTGAACGCAAAACGAGTGGAGAGTCCTTGCATGCCTTCGTCCACACCTGCCGCATCGCGGTACTCTTGTATCGACTTGGCACGCGGGTCGGTATCTTTTAGATTTTCGCCATCGTACACGCGCATTTTGGAGTAGATACTGGAGTTCTCGGGCACTTTTAACCGAGACAGCACCGAGAATTGTGCCAGCATGCGCAGCGTATCGGGCGCGCAGGGTGCGGCATTGAGGGAGGAGTCTTCCAGTAGCTTTTGATAGATTTTGATCTCTTCAGATACTCGCAAGCAGTAAGGCACTTTGACGATATATACGCGGTCAAGAAAGGCCTCGTTGTTGCGGTTATTGCGAAATGCCTGCCACTCGGATTCGTTGGAGTGCGCCAGGATAATGCCATCAAACGGAATGGCGCCCATCCCCTCCGTTGGGTTGTAATTCCCCTCTTGGGTGGCGGTTAACAGCGGATGTAGCACCTTGATCGGCGCCTTAAACATCTCAACGAATTCCATTAACCCTTGGTTAGCGCGGCAAAGCCCGCCCGAGAAGCTATAAGCATCCGGGTCATCCTGGGAGTAAAGCTCAAGCTGGCGGATATCGACTTTACCCACTAACGAGGAGATATCCTGGTTATTCTCGTCACCCGGTTCCGTTTTAGAAATTGCTATCTGGTGCAGCCGCGAAGGATAAAGACGCACTACACGAAACTGGGAAATATCGCCGCCGTACTCTTTTAAACGCTTGGCGGCCCAAGGGGACATCACACTTTTCAGATAGCGCGGCGCAATCCCATACTCTTTTTCAAGCAGCTCGCTATCCTCTTCAGGTGAGAACAGCCCAAGCGGCGACTCATAAACGGGTGAGCCTTTAATGGCGTAAAAAGGGATGCGCTCCATTAGCAGTTTTAAGCGCTCCGCAAGTGATGATTTACCGCCACCCACCGGCCCCAGCAGATAGAGAATCTGCTTGCGCTCCTCAAGCCCTTGGGCGGCATGACGGAAGTAAGCCACGATCTGCTCAATGGCCTCCTCCATACCATGAAACTCAGCAAAAACCGGGTAGCGGCGTATCACCTTATTGGAAAAAATACGCGATAAGCGCGGGTCCTTTGCCGTATCAATAACAGCAGGCTCGCCGATGGCATCCAGCATGCGCTCCGCGGCGCTGGCATAAACCGTTGGGTCACGACGACAAAGCGCCAGATACTCTTCCAAACTCATGTCTTCTTGCTGCACGCGGGCAAAACGGTCTTGAACGTGGTCAAAGATGCTCATGAAACCCTCCTATGGCCATCCCCAGGCAATCACCACCCGGATGAATATTTTATTGTGGTGAGCCGAACGAGGTGTCGCTCTATTAGCGTAGCCAGCATTAGCAAAATGTGATGACTAAAACTTCAACGCTAACATGTGATACGCATAGGCATACGCCAGAAAAGTCCCGCACTTCAAAGGCAGGATGTTGATACAACAGGGTTTTAACCAAAAAGCACTTCATCAGAAACGTTTAACGATTCTCTAATGATCAACATTGGCATGGCGGGCCAGGCGTCACGCCCTTTTATTGAACGTCTACAAAAAACCGCCGCTGCGTGTGCAGAGGCGGTAAAAAAAGCGATACGCCTGAAAACTCCAGAGTCTCTTACTATCCAGAATGCTGTTCAAGAGCAATTTTGACATCCGCGATAAGTAAATCCAGTAATTCAACGGTGGTATTCCAGGCACATACAAAGCGTGCTCCTCCGGCGCCAATAAACGTATAGAAGGTCCACCCCTTGGCTTTTAGGGCGCTAATTGCATGGGCTGGCAACTCAACAAAGACGCTGTTTGCCTGGGCAGGAAACATCAACGACACGCCAGGCAGCGCTTGCAGCCCTTGCGTTAAATATTGTGCCATTGCGTTAGCATGTTGAGCATTGGTGAGCCACGCCCCGCTCTCCAAAAGGCCCAACCACGGCGCTGATATATAGCGCATTTTGGATGCCAACTGACCTGCCTGCTTGCAGCGATACGAAAAATCTTCTGCCAGCTCGCGATTAAAGAACAAAATCGCCTCGCCCATCGCCAAGCCATTTTTAGTCCCAGAAAAACACAGTGCATCAACACCTACCTGCCAGGTCAGCTCGGCAGGCGTAGCATTCAAGCTGGCACAAGCATTGGCAAACCGAGCGCCATCCATGTGTAAGCGCAAATCATGCTTATCGGCAATGGCACGAATGGCCAGTAGTTCTTCGCGGGTATATACCGTTCCTACTTCGGTTGCTTGGGTCAGCGAAACCACTTTAGGTTTTGGGTAGTGAATATCGCTCCGCCGCGTCACCAGCGCCTCAATCCCCTCAGGGGTAAGCTTGCCATTCGCCCCTGGCGAGGTCAGCAGCTTGGCGCCATTGGAGAAGAACTCCGGGCCGCCGCACTCGTCGGTTTCAATATGCGCCAGCTCATGACAAATCACGCTATGGTAACTGCGCCCCATCGCAGAAAGCGCCAGTGAGTTAGCCGCAGTACCGTTAAAAACAAAAAACACTTCGCAGTCATAATCAAACATTTGACGAAAGCGGTTCGCCGCTCGCTCGGTCCAATGGTCATTGCCATACGCCAGGTCATCAACCTGATTAGCGTCCAGTAGATACGCCATGGCTTCCGGGCAAATACCAGAAGTGTTATCGCTGGCTAAAAAACGGGGGGTACACTCCGACGTCATGACAATTATCCTTATACCTCATATTGTTACAGCGCCAGCTGGGTGCCACTAGCGCCTTTAACATCACGTTATGCTTAATAAGGTGATGGATCAGTCAGTCTATCGTCATTTATGGACGAGCGTCACCCGCCACTATCAACGCGGTTAAAGCTGGGCAGCCAAGCGCATTCCCTGATCAATAGCGCGCTTGGCGTCAAGCTCTGCCGCCTCATCGGCACCGCCAATGATATGAATCTGTTTACCGAGCGCTTCAAGCGGCGCCACTAAATCACGCACCGATTCCTGCCCTGCGCATACCACCACCGTATCCACACCCAGCACGCTGTCCTCGCCATTGCGGCGAATATGCAGCCCATCATCATCAACTTTAAGGTACTCGCAGCCCGTCAAGGTCGAAACGCCGCGCGCCTTTAGCGAAGCCCGGTGTACCCAGCCAGTGGTTTTACCCAGGTACTTGCCAGGCTTTGAGGTTTTACGTTGTAGCATGACAATGTCACGTGCTACAGCGGGCGCCACAGGGGCTTTTAAACCGCCGCGTTCGCTAACGGCCAGGTCAACGCCCCACTCGTCGCACCAGGTATCGATATCAAGGGCCGGATGTTCTTCATGGGCCAAAAGCTCGGAAACGTCAAAACCAATACCGCCTGCCCCGATAACGGCAACCCGGCGGCCTACCCGTTCAGGGGATTCAATGGCATCGGCATAGCTCAGCACACTGGGGTGTTCAGCGCCGGGCAGCGACAGCGTGCGTGGGCGTACGCCGCTGGCAATAATAATATCGTCAAACTCAGCCAGTGCTTCTGGGATGGCACGGGTGTTCAAACGAATCTCTACCGCGTACTTTTCCAGCATTACGCGGTAGTAGCGTAGGGTTTCGTTAAACTCCTCTTTGCCTGGAATCCGGCGCGCGTAATTAAACTGCCCGCCCAGCGTGTCACGCTGCTCAAACAGCACTACGTGATGGCCACGGCTGGCGGCGGTAACGGCCGTGGCAAGCCCCGCTGGTCCACCGCCCACCACGGCCACGCGTTTAGGCGTGGTGGCGGGTTCAATCACAAGCTCGGTTTCATGGCAGGCGCGCGGATTAACTAAACAAGAGGTTAACTTGCCTGCAAAGGTGTGATCCAGGCAGGCCTGGTTACAGGCAATACAGGTATTGATTTCATCGGCCTGCCCCGCTTCGGCTTTACGCACCCACTCAGGATCCGCCAAAAACGGCCGCGCCATGGACACCATATCGGCGTGGCCTTCGGACAGCACCTGTTCGGCAATCTCTGGCATATTAATCCGATTAGTAGTGATCAGCGGCACCGAAAGCGCTGCTTTTACTCGCCGGGTCACTTCGGTAAAGGCGGCACGTGGCACGCTGGTGACAATCGTGGGCACCCTCGCTTCGTGCCAACCAATCCCGGTATTGATGATATCGGCACCTGCGGCTTCCACCGCCTGGCCAAGCGTAACGATCTCTTGCCACGTACTGCCGTCTTCCACCAGATCAATCATCGACAGACGAAAAATCACCACAAAGCGCTCGCCCACCGCCGCTCGAATGCGTTTAACAATTTCCAACGGAAAGCGCATGCGATGCTCAAAACTACCGCCCCAGGCATCGCTTCGCTGATTGGTACGCTGGCAGATAAACTGATTAATCAGATAGCCTTCCGAGCCCATTATTTCGACGCCGTCATAACCTGCCTGTTGCGCCAGGCATGCGCAGCGCACGTAGTCGGCAATTTGCTGCTCAACGTCGTCACTACTTAGTTCGCGGGGAGTAAACGGATTAATGGGTGCCTGAATTGCCGAGGGCGCCACCAATTCAGGCGAGTAGGCGTAGCGCCCCGCATGGAGAATCTGCATGCACAGATGCCCGCCTTCCGCGTGAACAGCCTCCACGACTTGACGATGCTCTGCCAGTTGGGTTTCATCGGTTAGCGCGTTGGCGCCCTGAAACACCGCGCCTTCCGGATTAGGGGCAATGCCCCCAGTGACGATTAAACTTACCCCGGCCCGCGCACGCTCAGCATAAAAAACCGCCAACCTTGCAAACCCATTGGGCGTCTCTTCCAGATTGGTATGCATGGAGCCCATTAAAATGCGATTGGGTAGCGTTAAATGGCCAATCGTAATTGGCTGAAAAAGATGCGGGTAAGCGGGCGCACGGGTCATTACGGTTCTCCTTGGCGTTATTCAAACAAGCGTATGACATCCAATCGCCGTCGTACAGCCCTTTACTACTTACCAGCGACGTTCAGGCCATCGCTTCTCAGTCTTGCTCATTGCGTTAAAGCACGTAACATTATCCGGCTAACGATAAGGAAAACCGCTATGCCGCTGATTTACTTTTTGCCGCCACTTGCCACCGTGCTGATCTGGTCGGGCAACATGACCATCAATCAGTTGACCGTAGGCGCTATTGCGCCGAGCAGCATCGCTTTTTTACGCTGGCTGTTGGCGCTAGCGGTGATGACACCCTTCGTGCTTCCGGCCGTGCTTCGTCATCGTGCGGAAATACGTCGCAACTGGCCGAAACTCGCCTTACTGGGCCTTTTAGGTATGGGGTTATGGCAAGGGCTGGCCTATGTTGCAGCGGAAACCACAACGGCTACCAACATGGGCATTCTAGCTGCGATGGTACCGCTTTTAACCGTGCTGCTGAGTGCGCTTATCCTGCGTGATCCGCCAACCCTGGGCGGCGTTATGGGGGGCGTGCTGGCCTTTATCGGCGTCACCGTGTTGCTGGGCCGCGGTAATCCCTTATCGCTTCTTCAGCTTGAAGTTGCCCATGGCGATGCGCTAATGGTGGTGGCAGCAAGCTGCTACGCGCTCTACGGCGTTATGCTAAAGCGTTGGAAAATGAACTTACCGCCTTGGGTAATGCTCTATGCTCAGGTATGTTTTGCGGTACTGTTTTTGCTGCCGCCCTATTTGATGGGGCCAATGACGCCTGTAGATAGCCAGAATATTGGGCTTATTCTCTATGCAGGCATTCCTGCCTCCGTCATTACCACATTTTTATGGATGCGCGCGGTCCGCCAAATTGGCGCTAACCAGGCGAGCATTTTTATCAACCTGATGCCTCTGTTCAGCGCACTGATTGCCATGGCGATGCTGGGCGAACAGGTGGCTGGCTTCCACTTTACCGGTGGACTTCTGATTCTGGCGGGCGTCATCATGGCGCAAACCTTGACGCGCCCACTGGTGGGAAACGTGTCGGTGAATAAGCCGGGCAGCGCCTAGCCATCATGCACTAGGCTGTTTTCTTTTTTATTCTGGAACCCCCTGATATGTCCCTGGAAGACCTGCATCTAAATGTGCGCAACCTGACGAGCGATGATTACGATCAGCTCAAGACATTGATGGACGCTGTCTATCATAATATTGGCGGCGCCTGGCCCCGTCACACCATCGACAAGCTGATTCAGGAGTTTCCCGACGGCCAGATCGCCATTGAAGATGACGGCAATCTGGTAGGCGTCGCACTAACGGTTCAGGTGGATTACGACGAGTTTTCCAACCCGCATAAATATGACGACCTGATTGGCCATCGTGAGATTATTCTCAACGATGAAAATGGCGATGCGATGTACGGGCTGGATGTGCTGATTCACCCGGACTACCGCGGCTACCGCCTGGGGCGGCGCCTTTACGAAGCACGCAAAGAGCTGTGTCGTTCGCATAACCTGCGCGCCATTTTGGCGGGTGGGCGCATTCCCGAATACTATCAGCATGCCGATGAGCTAACGCCGGCCCAGTACATCGAAAAAGTCTCTCGCAAGGAGATTTATGATCCCATTCTGTCGTTCCAGTTGGCTAACGACTTTCAAGTAAAACGCCTGCTGCGCAAATACCTGCCCGAAGATGAGCAGTCAAAGGGCTACGCGACCCTGCTCGAGTGGAACAATATTCTCTTTGAGCCTGCCGAAAACGTGCTGGATACGCGCCCGACCCAAGTGCGTGTTGGCGCCGTACAGTGGCAGATGCGTGAGTTTGCCTCGGTAGAAGCCGCCCTCCAGCAGATTGAGTATTTTGTCGACGCGCTTTCAGATTACCAGAGTGACTTTGCGGTTTTTCCGGAGCTGTTCACCACCCCGCTGATGGGCTTGCAAGACCGCGCCGCTCAGCAGGACCAAATGGCGGCGATACGTTTTCTGGCAGGCTTTACCGAACGCTTTAAAACCGAACTTTCACGCATGGCGGTCTCCTACAATATCAATATTGTTGGCGGCTCAATGATTGAAGTGGGCGAAAATGACCGGCTCTACAACGTTGCCTACCTCTTCCACCGCGATGGTGAAGTCGACAAGCAAGCCAAGCTGCATATCACTCCTCAGGAGCGTCGCGATTGGGTAATCGAAGGCGGTGACAACTTGCAGGTGTTTAACACCGATGCAGGCCGCGTGGGCATTTTGATCTGCTACGACGTGGAGTTCCCGGAACTCGGCCGTCTACTGGCCGACCAGGACATGGATATCCTGTTTGTGCCGTTCTGGACCGACACCAAGAATGGCTATCTGCGGGTTCGTCACTGTGGTCAGGCGCGCGCCATCGAGAACGAGTGCTACGTAGTGCTCTGCGGTAGCGTCGGCAACCTGCCCTCAATTGAAAACCTGGATATCCAGTACGCGCAGTCTGCGGTCTTTACCCCTTCTGACTTCGCCTTCCCCCACGATGCAGTGCTGGCGGAAACCACACCCAATACCGAGATGATTTTCTTCTCGGACCTGGATTTGACTCGCCTAACCGTGGTGCGCGCAGAAGGCTCGGTGACGAACCTGAAGGATCGCCGCAAGGACCTGTTTGATCTGCGCTGGCGCGACTGGTCATTGAAATCAGGCTCCATTGAAGTATAAGCGCGAGCTGGAAGCCCTATGCCAATAACCAAGTACGGACGCAATTCGGGTACATTTTAATAAATGAGACAGCCAACAAGCCCACGATTTAGTCGTGGGCTTGTTAGTTAGGGGATGTTTTTAATTCTCACATAGCCCGTTTCAGGTCTACGTCTGGCTAGCCTGATACTGCAAACGAGCGGCCACGATGGTGCGGTGATGGGCATCTGCCCACGCTACCAGCTGTTGCATCGGCTCAAGAAAAGAGCGCCCCAACGGGGTTAGAGTATATTCCACCCGTGGCGGGACTTCAGGATAGAGCGTACGCGTGACAAAGCCATCCTGCTCCAGCTGTTTGAGGGTACGGGAGAGCATCTGCTTTGAAATATCACCAATCTCACGCATCAAGGCATTAAAACGCAGCGTGCCGGGGGCCAGGGCTTCCAGAATCAGTAAGCTCCACTGGTCGCCAATGCGGTCAAGCACATCGCGAATCGGGCAAGGCTGTTCAAGAACGATCTCTTCGCTAGCGGTAATGGCAGTCATCACGGCTCCATGGATGGGCATGCAGTGGGCATATAGATGTGACCGGGTCAGGTAAATGTGACTTCTTGTGCGGTCATGGGAATTCCTTTAAGTTTACCCCAAGGTCTACATTTTAGACCGTTTATTAAGGTGAAACTCAAGGGGCATGATGCGGTGATTAGTGCTGCGCCTTTGATCCATCTACCCGAAACAAGAGTGTTGACATGTCGTTACTGAAACCGTTGAGCGTTGCCACGTCGGTGCTGATGCTATCTTTACCCGCCGTATCGTTTGCGCAAGCCGAACGTGATCTTGAGGCCGAGGAAGCAAACCGGGCATTGGTCATCCAGTTCTATAACCAGTTCTTCAACGAGCATGAAACAGAGCAGAGCTCATTGGTGCTGGCGGAAGATTACATTCAGCACAATCCGGGCGTACCGGATGGCAAGGCGCCTTTCGTGGATTACTTTGCAGGCTACTTCCAGGAAAATCCGGACTACCAGAGCGAGATCGTGCGTAGTGCAACCGATGGCGACCTGGTCTGGCTGCATGTTCACTCTACCAATGGTGATGAGGATCGCGGTGAGGCCGTTGTGGATATCTTCCGCGTTGAAAATGAAATGATCGTCGAGCACTGGGATGTCATCCAGTCTGTGCCGGAAGAAGCGGCCAACGACAACAGCATGTTTTAAATCGGATAGTGTCAGATTATTGGCCCGAAAGGGCCTTTTCTACACCACTCAAACCTACCTACCGGTCGGTAGCTTTTATAGTATGATGCGTCGCTTGGTTTTTGACATGCTTTAAGCATGCATCATCAAGATGTTTCATGTTCGGAGACTCGAAATGTTATCCACGACAACACCCGCGCTACGCCGGGTGCTCAACGCGGCCGTTGCCCAGTTTGCCCGGCATGGTTATGAGGGCGCCTCACTGGCGGGGATTGCTGCCGACGCCGGTATTCGCAAAGCGTCGCTTTATTCGCATATCAAAAATAAGGACGCGCTGTTTTTGGCGGTGTTTGAAGATGCCTTGAAAATTGAATCGCAATTTGCTCATGAGTGCTTTGAGCATTCCAATACTGGACTGCCAGGCCAGCACTATTGCGAATCGTTGTTGGCACGTTACGCCGACTCTGAGCACTTTCGGTTTCTGCTACGCACCTCGTATATTCCACCTGAGTCGCTTTTCCACGAGCTTCAGGAAGGCTACGAAACTTACATGCAACAGCTGTTAGCAGATTTTACGGCAGCGCTGCGTCGCCATGTGGGGGAGGCACTCTCCGATCAAGATGCCCTGATACTGGGCCACGCTTACATGGGCATGGTGGATAGCCTCCACGTGGCGCTTATTTATATTGGCACCGAGCGCTTTGAGGCACGTCTCAACGCGCTTGAGCGCCTTATGGGCGACAGCATCGCCAAGCTTGTAGGAGAGCATCATGACTGAACAGGCCATCCGTGAGAATACTCACCAAAGTACCGTGGGCATGGCGCTAGTCACTCTGCTGGCCCTTTTGACCGCACTCGATGCCATGGCGATTGATATGTATCTGCCCGGCATGCCGATGATTGCGCACACCTATGAGGTCTCGGCAGGCAGCGTGCAGCAAACGCTGTCGGTCTTTTTGGCAGGACTGGCGCTGGGGCAGTGCCTTTATGGCCCGCTACTGGAGCGTTTTGGCCGCCGAATGCCGCTCCTGGTGGGGCTTGTGATCTTTGTGGCGGGCTCGGTGGTTGCGGCCATGGCGCCCACGCTTGAGTGGTTACTTGCTGCCCGATTTTTACAGGCCATCGGCGCGGCCGCCGGATTGGTCGCGCCGCGTGCCATTGTGGCCGATCTTTGCGATGTAAAAAGCTCTGCCAAAATCTTTTCGCTATTGATGCAAGTCATGATGATTGCACCCGTCGTGGCGCCCATGATGGGAGGCTTTCTGCTTGAGCACGGTGGCTGGCGCGGTATTTTCTGGATGCTGGCAGCTCTCGGCGTTATTGGATTGGCATGGAGCCTGGCCGCCATTCCCGAGACGCTTGATGTTGGGCAGCGCACAACGCTTAGCGTAAGCAGTGTCGTGCGTGGGTATCTGGCTCAGTCTCGTCGTCGAGTCTTCATGACTTATACGGCGGCCGGAGGCTTTGTTCTGGGGTCACTTTTCACCTATATCAGCGCCGCAGCGTTTGTGTTTACCGACCATTTTGGCATGACCCCGACCCATTTCAGCTATCTGTTTGCCGCCAATTCTGTCGGGCTGATTATCGGTGGCATGCTGTCCAATGCGTTGTCTGCACGCGGTATGACGCCTGCCGGGGTAACTTATATCGGGCTTGGTATACATGCACTGGCGGGTGCGCTTTTATATCTGGTCGTCACGACGGATATGGTCACGTTCGAAACGTACGTGGCGCTGCTGGGGGTGGCGATTGGAGCGCTCGGACTGGTGTTTGGTAATTTGACCGCGCTAACCATGAACGCTGGCGGGGCGCAGGCCGGCGTGGCTTCGGCGCTGATGGGTACCCTGCACTATGTGGTCGCGGCGGCCGTTGGCTATGTTGCCAGCTTGGCGACCCAGGGGCCGCATCTGATGCCACTAACACTTACGCTGTGTGGCGTGGCCGCTTTATTGCTCTGCCGGCTTGCCGGTGCCATGACGAAAAAAGCACAGGACGTTCACCTCGATGGGGCACGTACTTAGCGCTTTTCAGAAAGGGATAAATGAACGAACAAACGAAAAAGCCGCGCAACCGCGCGGCTTTTTCATTGAAAGACTTATTCTACGGCTCATCCGGCCACACCAGGTGACGCGGCACGCGCCCATTGGCATCAAACATCACGCCTTCATCACGCAATTTCTGGTGCTGACGGGTAGCACCGCCGTGGTCAGCAAGTTTAAGTGAGGCCGCAATCACCCGGTGCCAGGGAAGCTCATGGCCATCGGGCAAGTGGCGCATGGCAGACCCCACCATTCGTGGTGTGGCGCCTTCTGTCATAGCGGCAATGCGCCCGTACGTCGTGACTCGCCCCGCCGGAATCTGATCGACAATCGTATAGATCTGCTCCAATAGTTCGGGACGTGCCATAACGGATTCTCCGTAATTACCTCAGGCTAACGGGCTTATAGCGCTTCCACCAACTGATCAATTGCCTGAAACGCTTCTTTCTGCGCTGCAGCACGCTGCTCTTCGCCCATGTTCAGGCCTTCTGCGTACACAACATCAACATCGGTAATGCCCATCAAGCCTAGCATGCTTTTCAGGTGTGGCGTTTGGCTATCCCTGTCCGACCCCGCATACATACCGCCACGAGCCGCCAGAATAATCACCCGCTTACCTTCGACTAGACCTTGTGGGCCGTTTTCTGTGTAACGGAATGTTTCGCCAGCACGCAGTACGCGGTCAAACCAGGCTTTTAACTGCGAAGGGATGCCCAGGTTATACATCGGTACAGCCAAGACCAACACGTCATTAGCACGCAGTTCAGCCAACAGTTCATCAGAGCGAGCAGCCAGTGCTTTCTGCTCGTCGCTGCGCTCATCAGCCGGTGTCTGCCATGCGCCCAGTTCCGCAATATCCAGGTGAGGAAGCGCATCGGCAACCACGTCGCGTTTAGTGACATCGACGCCTTCGCGAGCAGCCGCACGGCTTTGGAAGTGGTTGGCCAAGGCGATAGATTGACCGTTTTCACCAAGTACAGAGGAGGTAACCAACAGGGCACGAGTTGTCATTTTAAAAAAGCTCCAACGCAGGATTAATAAGGAATTGGCGCTATTTTACGATGATTTTGATTAATCAAAAGCGCAATGATATGAGCGTTACGTTCGATAAAATCGAATTATGATATCTATAAAAAAACCCTGCTTTTGTATAAGCAGGGTTTTAGTTGGCTGGTGATTAGTGCTTTTTAGGCCACGCCTTGGGATCAACCTTATTGGCTAACTTGGGGAATTTGCTGGGATCAAAGGTAGGTTCTTTGCCTGCCTTCAGCTGCGCCTCGTAGTCACGGAACAACGCAAAAGCAACAGGTGAAAGCAGCAGGATAGCCACCAGGTTAATAATGGCCATCATACCCATGGAAAGATCCGCAAAGTTCCAGATCGCCCCCAGACTCGCCACCGATCCCACCATGATCATCGCCAGCACCGCCAAGCGGTAAAGGAGAATCGCCACCGGCGCTCGACGACCGGCTAAATACTCAATATTGGACTCGCCGTAAGAGTAATTGGCAATCACAGAAGTAAACGCGAACAGCAAGATTGCGACGGCTACAAACATGCCCCCCCAATCGCCTACGTGGCTTGAAAGCGCCATTTGGGTCAATTGGATACCATTCGTCTCTTCACCGGCTAAAAGCTCAGGCCCTGCCATAATAATAATGGCCGCCGTGGCCGTACAAATAACCAGCGTATCCAGAAACACACCCAGCATCTGAATAAAGCCTTGGGCAGCCGGATGGTTGGGGCGCGTGCTGGCGGTAGCTGCCGCATTCGGCGCCGAACCCATGCCCGCCTCGTTGGAGAACAGGCCGCGTTGAATGCCGTGCATAATCGCTTGTGACACGGCATAACCCACGGCCCCACCAGCCGCTTGTTCAAGGCCAAAGGCGCTCTTCACAATGGTCATGATGGCTGCTGGGAAGTCACCGATATTAAGCCCGACTACAACAAGCGCGAGTAACAGGTAAAGCAGTGCCATTAATGGCACCACCAGCTCCGCGACCTTGGCGATGGACTTTAAGCCACCAAAGATAATCGGCGCCACAACGACCACCAAGACTAACCCCATGGCCCAGGTGGGAACAGCAAATGCCTGCTCCATGGCCTGGGCGATGGAGTTGGCCTGTACGCTGTTAAACGCCAATCCAAACGCGATAATCAAACAGATGGAAAACAGCACGGCCAGCCAGCGCAGTCCAAGCCCACGTTCAATATAACGGGCTGGCCCACCGCGGAAGGTGCTATCCCCATGGTCTGTTTTGTAGGCCTGCGCCAAGGTAGATTCGACGAAGCTGGTCGCCATACCCACCATGGCGGTCATCCACATCCAGAAAATCGCGCCAGGGCCACCAAAATAGATCGCCACCGCCACACCCGCCAGGTTGCCGGTGCCTACGCGTGCCGCCAGGCTCGTCGAAAGCGCCTGAAACGAGGAGATACCGTCACCAGCATCCCGCGAGGTGCGCAGCAGTTTAAACATGTGACCGAAATAACGTACCTGAATCGCGCCGGTTCGTATCGTAAAGTAGAGGCCTGCGCCGATCAGTAAGTAGATCAGCACACTGCCCCATAACAGCCCGTTGCCGCGATCAACCAACGCGGTCAACAGTTGAGGTACCGAAAAATCCATACAACACGCCTTTTTTTAACTTATCGGAGGCGCTTCATTCTTCACGCCTGCACCAAAATGGCAAGAAAATTGGTGTATTTATTCTTAAAACACCCCTAAGTGGCGTCAGTATCCTTCGCTAACCACACCCAGACCAAGGCCGCTTCGTCATCTACCTGCCGGCGGCTGGGACGTACCAGCCAGAACTGCTCATCGCTTGGCACACTAATGGACGGAAACGGCGTCACCAGGTCATTGCGCTGCTCCAACAAACGGCGATGAATGAGCGCTACCCCTGCGCCTTGGCTAGCTAACGCTAACGTCATCACCTGGTTATCGCATGTTATAGAACGACACTGCGTTTCCAAGTGACCCACGCCCGCCGCCTGCAGCCAGCCTGACCAGCCGACACCAAACCCTACCGCGTGAAGCAACGTGTGCCCTCTTAAATCGGCAGGCGTTGTTAGCGTTGCAGCAAGCGTTGGAGAACACACTGGTAGCAGTTGTTCATCGCCTAACGAGTGCATTTCAACGCCACTCCATTCGCCTCGCCCATAACGGATTTCGATATCGGCGCCCTCTGCCCCATAGTCATCTGGCCAGATAGCGCTAACCAGGCGAATGGAGATGTGTGGACAGTGCTGGTAAAGAGCAGCCAAACGCGGCGCCAGCCAGGATTGCTGGAGAATCGGCGTGGCTCTTAATGTCACAGGCTGCCCACTGGTAGCGCCAAACACCTCAGTCGTTCCTTCGCTGATCCGCGAAAAAGCATCATTGATACTGGGCAGCCAGGCTTGCCCAACAGGCGTGAGGGTTAAGCTTCGCGCATGGCGCACAAAGAGCTTTTGCCCCAACCGCTCCTCCAACAACCGAACTCGCTGACTAATGGCCGCCTGGGTAACGGCCAACTCATTTCCAGCCGCGGTAAAGCTGAGCGTTCGCGCCGCCGACTCAAACGCCTGCAGCCATAATAGTGGCGGTAACTGACTCATGGGAAACCCACCTATAAGTAAAACGAGGCCTTAGGGGCCATATTAATCATTTGTTTGAGCCATGACGAATGCGCATCCTAAGTGGCCGAATTTAAGCGTTTTTCATCACCATAAAGAGGCAAAAATGACGAGTACAGTGTTTGCCGCCGAAGCGCATCAGGCGCCCCAAATGGGCGAATTTACCCCTTACGACTCAGGCCCATCACTAAGCGACGCGATGCTCACCGAGGAAGGCGTGACGCTGACATGGCAAACCAGCGACGTTACTACGCTACCACTGCTTTGGCTGCGCGATCACTGCGCCTGCCCTGAGTGCCGCCACCCGCAAACACGCGAGCGGCTCTATGTTCCTCTGGCTGACATTAACGAAGCACCCGATATTAGCCTGCAAAATGGGCACCTCTATTTACACTGGAAGGACGGACATACCAGTGCCTTCCACAGCGGCTGGCTCTATCAGCGCCGCCCGGAAACGCGCCTGACATCACCTGTTCCGAAGTCGGCTCCTTGGGTTGATAATTTTTTCCCTGAACGCATTTTACATGCTGACCTCCTCACCCCAGCGGGTGAGAAAGCCTGGATTACTGCCCTGCTACGCGATGGTTTAGCGCTGGTTACAGAAGCCCCATTGATGGAAGAAGAAGTCAGCCGTTTAGCGGAACGCATTGGCCCACTGCGCACGACTAATTTCGGCGCTCGTTTTAATGTACGCTCAAAGCCTAACCCTAATAATGCGGCGTATACGGCGGCAGGTTTACCCCTACATATAGATTTGCCCAACTGGCAGCAACCACCGGATATCCAGCTACTTTACTGCCTAAAAAATGAGGCCAGCGGTGGCGAATCACTGTTTGCCGACGGTGTCCGAGTCGTTAACGCATTGCGTCACCAGGACTCCAACGCGCTGACTATTCTGAGTGAGACCCCGATCGATTTTCGTTTTCAGGACGAGGCAACCGATATTACCGTTCGTGCCCCAGTCATTACCCTTGATAGCAGCGGCAACCTGGTAGAAATACGCTTGAATAACTGGATTCGGGATACCCTTCATCTTCCCGCCTCACAAATGAACGCATGGTACCGTGCCTATCGGACGCTGTGGCAGCTCTTCCACAGTGAAGCGCATCAGTTGGAATTTACGCTGCGCCCCGGTCAAATGGTGGCCTTTGATAATCGGCGTGTACTCCATGGACGACGAGAATTCGACCCCAATAGCGGCGCTCGTCACCTCCAGGGCACGTATTTAGACCGCGACATGCTCACCTCTCGCCTGCGTGTGTTGGCACGCCACTCATAAACCGCTCCCGCGCGATATAAAAAACTCAGCAAGGAGATCTAAATGAAAACCTGCCTACGCCTCTCACCCAGCATGCCTTTGGTAGCAACAGCACTCTTATCCGCTGCATTTGCATCCACCACGCACGGCGATGATCAAACACTTGATTTTGGTGTTCCCGCTTGGCCTGGCATTACCGTAAAGACGGAAATAGCCGAGCAGCTGTTAAACCCGCTGGGTTATGAAACCCGCGCGCAAGAAATTGGCCTGCAGGTGATCTATCAGGGTATGGAGAGCGGTGATATCGATGTATTTCTGGGCGCCTGGCTGCCTGCTCAGCGTGACATGTTCACCCCACGCAAAGAGTCAGGCGTGCTGATTGATGTGGCGAACAACGTTGACGGCGCGCAAATGACGCTGGCGGTGCCTAGCTATATTTACGAGAGCGGCATTCAAAGTTTTGCTGACCTTGCCGAAAACCGCGACCTGTTTAACGGTCAGATTCTCAGCTTTGGCGCCGGCTCGGCCGCCAGCGAAATTCTCCATGACGCCATTGATAATGACGCTTGGGAGCTGGGTGACTGGCGCCTGGTTGATACCAGCGAAATCGCCATGCTGTCCGCCGCTCGCGATGCTATCGAGCGTGAACAAGCGGTGGTCTGGGTCGGCTGGACTCCTCACTGGATGAACCTTGAGCTACCCATGCGTTACCTGGAGGATCCAGACAATCTGTTCGGTGAAAACAATGGTGAAAGTGATGTACTTACCGTGCTGCGCGCCGACTATGCTGAAGCCAACCCCAATATCACTACGTTTTTTGAGCAGTTCAGCTTCACCGCTGACGAACAAAGCTGGATGATCCAGGCGTTTGGCCAAGACGAGCGTGCGCTTTCCGAGGTAGCCCAGGAGTGGATCAGCAATCACCCCAAGCGGGTAGAAGCCATGCTTACCGATGTAACGAACACCGACGGCGAACCCGCTTGGCCAATTATTAAAGCGCAGCTTACATTATGAGTGCGAATCTTATGCCAACGCATCGCAACCATGTAACGTAGCAAGGATGCACCGCGGCCCTCACCAGTCGCGGTGCTCGCCTCGCCAAAGGCCTTGCCACGTACTCAGCGCCCATCACGCACGCCCAGGGTTAACTGAGTCCCTAACAAGATACTTGTTTTATCCAATGGTTTCTGACCAAACATGTCAGTGCGTGATGAGCTGGTCACTGTCGTTCATCGAGGCCGAGGCTTGGCAGCGGCGGTACTCGCCCGCTTATGTCACGCTGCACATGATCAATAAATGCGCGTAACCGTGTGGGCACATGGCGGCGCTGCTCAAATACCGCATAAAAGTCGGCCCGCACGCCCTGCCATTCAGGCAGCAGCGGCACCAGCGCCCCACTGGCCAAGTGCTCGTTTACGTCCCACCAGGAGCGCATCATTATCCCGTGTCCGTCCAGGGCCAACCGAGTTATGACTTCTCCATCGTTACTGGCCAGCCGCCCACTCACCTTCACTGACTGAACACACCCAGGGTCATTACAGCGCTCAAAACGCCAAAGGGGAAAGTCCGTATCGTTTTCACGAATCACCAGGCATGCCTGGCGCACAAGGTCGCCAGGCGCGCTCAATGGTGCCATACGGGCGATATAACCAGGCGCAGCACACAGCACTCGGCGATTGGGCAAAATTGGCCGAGCAATCAAACGGGAATCCGGCGGCTCGCCAATCCGTATACCGACATCAAAGCCGTGATCGCTCAGGTTAAGCGGGAAATTGGTGAGCTCCAGCCATCCCTCAACCGCTGGGTGCATTGCACAAAAGGTGGAGAGCAGCGGCGCAATGTGCTGCCGACCAAAACCAAAGGTGGCATTAACCCGCAGCCGTCCGCTAAGCCCATGCTTATGTGTGTCGTTGAGAGAGTTCTCAAGCTCCCCCAACTCATCCAGAATCAGCGCCCCGCGGGAGAGATAACGTTCGCCTTCTGCCGTGAGTGTCAGCCGCCGAGTAGTGCGTGCGGCAAGCTCCACGCCCAACCGCGCCTCTAGCTGCTTTAAGCGCTTGCTCACCGCCGACAGCGAAAGCCCCAGTTCACGCGCCGTTCCTGTCAAACTTCCTGCACGTGCTAACTGCTGAAAAAATGCAAGATCGTCTAGCGCCGACATGGATTCTCCACTTTCAGGCAACAATAGCTTGAATAGTAGCCTGATTATTATCACTCAGATAGCGGCTACACTGCGTTCATCGCTCATCTTTTTTAATAACAAGGAATCCAAATGGCCCACCGTATTGCAGTGATCGCTGGCGACGGCATTGGTACCGAAGTCATGCCCGAAGGTATTCGCGCCCTTGAAGCCGCAGCCAAGCGCTTTAATATCGACCTTGAGTTCACGACCTTTGAATTTGGCAGCTGCGACTACTACCTGGAGCACGGCCAAATGATGCCGGACGACTGGTTTGAACAGCTAAAAGGGTTCGATGCGCTGTTTTACGGCGCGGTCGGCTGGCCCGACAAAGTGCCCGACCATATTTCCCTTTGGGGCTCGCTGCTGCAGTTTCGCCGCCAGTTCGACCAGTACATCAACCTGCGCCCTTGCAAGCTAATGCCCGGTATTAAAAGCCCGCTTGCTGGACGTGAACCAGGCGATATCGACTTTTACGTAGTGCGCGAAAACACCGAGGGTGAATACTCAAGCATCGGCGGCAAGATGTTTGAAGGCACCGAGCGCGAAATCGTCATCCAGGAAACTGTGATGTCGCGCACAGGCGTTGACCGCGTGCTTAAATATGCGTTTGATCTGGCGCAAACCCGCCCGCGTAAAAAGCTCACCTCGGCCACAAAATCCAACGGTATCTCTATCACCATGCCCTACTGGGATGAACGGGTGCTGGAAATGGCCAAGCAGTATCCGGACATTGATGTCGATAAATTCCATATTGATATTCTGACCGCCAACTTTGTACTGCATCCAGACTGGTTTGACGTGGTCGTCGGCAGCAACCTGTTTGGCGATATCCTTTCCGACCTGGGGCCAGCGTGTACCGGCACTATCGGCATTGCCCCTTCGGCCAACATTAACCCCGAAGGCAAATTCCCCAGCCTGTTTGAGCCGGTACACGGCAGCGCACCGGATATTGCAGGCAAAGGTATCGCCAACCCAATTGGGCAAATTTGGTCTGGCGCCATGATGCTTGAGCATCTGGGCTATAAAGAAGCCGCTGATGCGATGGTGACAGCCATTGAAGACGTGCTTCGCGAAGGTGACAGCCAAGTGGTCACCCGTGATGTTGGCGGCCAAGGCACCACTGAAAGCCTGGGCCGCGCGATTGCCAAACGTTTAAGCCTGTAACCCCTTCGCCATAGGAAAGCCACCCCGCAGATAATTATCCACGGGGTGGCTTTTTATTGGCGGTTGGTTACTCCGCCAGCTTCGCAGCGATTTTCGCAACGTGCTCGCCCTGAAAGCGCGCAAGCTTCAGTTCACGCTCGCTTGGCTGGCGGGAGCCATCACTACCTGCCAAAGTCGCCGCTCCGTAAGGGTTACCGCCGCTGACTTCGGAAATATCAAACTGCTCTTCAATGCCATAACCGACGGGCACAATCACCATGCCGTGGTGGGCAAGCGTCGTCCAGGTGGAGGTAATCGTCATCTCATCGCCACCGCCGGTACCTGTTGAGGTAAACACACTCGCCACTTTGCCACGCAAGGTGCCGTTAGCCCATAAGCCGCCGGTTTGGTCAAAAAAGGTGCGCATTTGGCCGGTCATATTGCCAAAGCGGGTTGGGGTACCAACAATAATCGCATCGTAATCGGCCAGTTCCTGGGGAGTCGCTTCGGGCGTATCGTAATCCTGCTTACCGCCGGCATTTTTGAAAGCATCTGCGGGCATGGTTTCAGGTACTCGCTTAACGGTTACCTCTACGCCTTCAACTTTCCTTGCCCCTTCTGCAACGGCCTTGGCCAAGGTATCAACATGCCCATACATGGAATAGTAAAGTACCAATACCTTTGTCATTGCTTACTCCTTTGGACTGCGTTTTAGCTACGTTAATGGCATTCCGATTAGGGAATGACTACAACATAGCCTAGCCTGCAGCAGCGAAAAGCGAATGTTTTCCCCCTACACTCTTCGATTTTCACCTTACGCAGATACAAAGCAGCAGCTGGTTTCTCGCAGTTAATCCAAAAAGTGCGCAGCAAAGCGCCCTTCCTATTAAAACGCCCACTCACCGTGAGCGTTTTAGGTACCATCTTACACTCGAGCGCCCGCCATTTTCATAACCACGACGCTAATGCTTGCTCACGTTTTTGAGCATGTTAAAGATAGCGTGTGGATTTCCAACCAATAACAAGAGGCCGATAATGCTGAATCACTGGCTTGACTGGACCCTTGATGGGCACCTTCCCGTACAGCGTAGCGGCCAATTTCCAAGCGGTACTTATCGGTTTCATGCCCCCGGCATTATGGAGCTTATCCCCCATACGCCGCAGCCAGAGGCCTATGCCTGCGTTTTTTCAGCGGCGATTCATGGCAACGAAACGGCTCCGGTTGAGCTACTCGGTGAATGGCTAAGCGCCCTGGAAGCAGGCACTACCCCACTGGGTGCTCCCGTACTGGTCATCCTTGGTAATATCCCCGCCCTACGCGCTCAGCAACGGTTTATAGCAACCAACCTTAACCGCCTCTTCAAGCATGACTTAACGGACAGTGGTGAGGAGCCAGAACGCGCACGTGAATTAATGGCTGCGGTAGACCGATTTTATGCAACTCATGCCGCGCGGCCCAGGTTGCACTATGACTTGCACACCGCCATTCGTGAAAGCCTCTACCCGATTTTTGTTGTCGAGCCATTTGCTAACACTGCGACCCTGCCGGAGCAGTGGCAGTGGCTTGCGGCTGCGGGCATGCAGGCCGTGCTTCATCAACACCAGACAAGCTGGACCTTCTCGCACTACAGCAAGCACTACCACGGCGCTCAAGCGTTCACTTTTGAGCTAGGCCGCGTCGCCCCTTTCGGGCAAAATGACAGGGCATCGCTAATCCCAATGGGCGCGCTGCTTACGTCACTCAGCAAAGGCGAAACGCCTGCTCAGCAAGACCCAGCGAGCATGGTATTCTTTCAGGTAGAGCATGAACTTAAGCGCCAAGCGGAGGACTTTACGCTCTACGTTGATGCAGACATGCCCAACTTCAGCCGTTTTGAGCCCGGCACGCGTTTGGCCCGGGATAGCGTGGCAGGCGATTTCGTGGTGGGCGAGACGCCGCTACATGTCGTATTTCCTAATGCCAACGTGGCGTTGGGGGCGCGGGCGGCGCTTTTGGTGGCCCCGGTTCACTCCTCAAGTCAAACCGCAAAATAAGCTTAATAGTTATTTAATAACAACAACATGGAGATAATATCGAGGCACACGCGTATCACTTACGGCCGCCTTCCTACATTTATCGTATAAGGAAAGCACGCATTTTTCGCTGAGCCTGATAGAATCGCCACTTTTTTCGCGCCAGCCGCATTTAGCCTACGTTAACTCAACACGTTGCTACCGCGGCAACTTTGTACTGGAGCCTATGTTTATGGCCGCTACTCCCCTGGAAGTGCGTAATATTAAAAAGCGCTTCGGCGATACGGAAGTTCTGAAAGGCCTTTCACTCGAAGCCCAAAAAGGTGATGTCATCACGCTAATTGGCGCTTCAGGGTCGGGTAAAAGTACCTTTCTGCGCTGTATGAACCTGTTAGAGCAGCCGGATGAGGGCGAGATTATCCTTCACGGCGACCCGATACGCTTTAAGGTGAACCGGCACGGACGCGAGCCAGCCGATTGGAAACAGGTTGTCCAAATGCGTGCCAAGCTTTCCATGGTGTTTCAGAATTTCAATCTCTGGGCACACATGACGCTGCTTGAAAATATAATTGAAGCGCCTATCCATGTGCTCGGCCTTCCTAAAAAAGAAGCGATTGAACAGGCCCATGCGCTGCTTGAGCGTGTGGGGCTAACCGCCCGCGCCAACGCCTACCCGGCGCAAATGTCAGGTGGCCAGCAGCAGCGCGGCGCGATTGCTCGGGCACTGGCCATGAACCCAGAGGTTATGCTGTTTGACGAGCCGACCTCGGCGCTGGACCCGGAGCTTGTCGGCGACGTACTGAAAGTCATGCGCGACCTGGCCAATGAAGGGCGTACCATGGTGGTGGTTACCCATGAGATGAGTTTTGCCCGCGATGTCTCAAGCAAGGTGATCTATCTTCATCAGGGCTTGGTGGAAGAAGCCGGGGCGCCAGATGATGTATTAGGCAATCCCCAATCGTCCCGACTGAAACAGTTTCTTACTCCTAACTACTGATCTGCGAGGCGACCATGCTGGATTTGCAAGGGTACGGCCCCCGTTTGATCGAAGGTGCCGGGGTCACCGTTCAACTAGCGGTTTTATCGCTACTGTTAGCCATCGCGCTAGGCCTTCTCACCGCCACAGCCAAGATGTCACGCCACTGGCTATTGCACGGCACGGCAACCGTTTACACGACGCTGATTCGCGGCGTGCCAGACCTTGTCTTGATGATGCTGCTGTTTTACGGCGGTCAAATCGGTGTTAACGCGATTAGTGATATTCTTTACTACAGCTACGACATTGATATTTACATTAATTTCAATGCCTTTGCCGCGGGCGTACTGACCATTGGGTTTATTTTTGGTGCCTATATGGGCGAGACTTTCCGGGGCGCCTTTATGGCAGTCGATAACGGCCAAATTGAGGCAGGCAAAGCCTACGGGATGAGCAGCACACTGGTCTTTCGCCGCATTCGTTTCCCACAAATGATGCGTCATGCGCTGCCCGGGCTCTCCAATAACTGGATGGTGCTGCTGAAAACCACCGCGCTCGTCTCGGTAATCGGCTTGACCGATATGGTTCGCGTGGCCGCTGAAGCCTCCCGAGCGACTCATGAGCCGTTTGTGTTTTTAATCCCTGTAGCCGTTGCCTATCTGTTGATTGCCAGCGTCTCCGAGTGGATTTTTGCCCGGCTACAAAAGCGCTACGACATCGGCTTTGGGGAGCAGTGACATGCTAGATATTTCCGCATGGTTTAATGACCTTTTGTCCGGCAATCTGATCTTCACCCCCACTACAATGGGCTACTACTGGACAGGGCTTGTCACCACCACACAGCTGGTGTTTCTGTCGCTGGTAATCGGGCTGGTGCTAGCGGTGCCGCTTGCCATTATGCGCAGCTCACGGCGTAAATGGATCAGCCTGCCCGTGTATGCCTATACCTACGTGTTTCGTGGCACGCCGCTGCTGGTCCAGCTGTATATTATTTACTATGGCGTGGTGTTTTTTGACGGCATCCAGGAAAGCTTTTTGTGGCCGATCTTCCGTGAGGCCTTCTACCCCGCACTGATCGCTTTCACTCTTAACACGGCCGCTTATACCACAGAGATTTTCCGAGGAGCGATCAAGGCAACGTCCAAAGGTGAAATTGAAGCGGCCCGCGCTTACGGCATGTCCCAAAGCCTGATGATGCGCCGGATCATTATCCCCAGCGCATTTCGTCGCGCTCTACCCGCCTACGGCAATGAAGTGATTTTCATGCTTCATGCTAGCGCGATAGCCAGCGTGGTCACCTTAATGGATCTGACCGGAGCGGCTCGCTATGTCTATTCGCGGTTCTATACCCCGTTTGAGCCCTTCCTGTTTGTCGCGGCTATTTACCTATGCTTAACGTTTGCCATTCTGTTTTTCTTCCGCTTTTTAGAGAAGAAATTACTTGCGCACTTAAAGCCACAAACCCCGTAAACGGTTCGATGACGAGCGAACGTCAAACAAACGTTGGTTCACAGGGCGTTTTCCTCTTTCCGCCGGCCCCAACCTGGGTTACGTTAAAGAGGATCACCTCGGGTGAACCTGTTTTACAACGGAGTTAAATAATGAAAAAGTTGCTATCAGTTTCTTTAATTGGTTTGGCTGTTGCTGCGGCCTCTTCCGCCCAGGCACGTGATTATGATCAGGTGCGTATTGGCGTTGATGTACCTTATGTCCCGATGGAATTCCGCACCCCTGAAGGCGACCTGACCGGTTTTGATATCGACTTGGGCAACGCCATGTGTGAAGAAATCGGCGTGACCTGCGAGTGGATCGAGCAGGAGTGGGACGGCATTATTCCGGGCCTTCTGTCACGCAACTACGACGCCGTCATGTCCTCCATGACCATCAACGATGAGCGTCGCCAGCAGGTGCTGTTCTCTGACCCCTACATCACCATGCCGTCTGCCTGGTTTGCCGCAAGCGGCCTGGATATCGACGAAGCCAATGAAGAAACCCTTGAAGGCCTGACCATCGGCGTTCAACGCGGCACACTTCAGGATAACTACGTCACCGATAACTACGGCAGCGTGGCCGATATCAGCCGCTACTCCACCGCCGATGATATGGTGCTGGATATGGACGCACAGCGTCTGGATATCGTCTTCCTCGATTTCCCGATCGGCCAGTCAACGCTGGTTGAAAACGAAGACGCTGACTACACCATTGTGGGCGAAAAAATCACTGAGCCTAAAGAGTACTTTGGTGACGGCTTTGGTATCGCGTTCCGCCAGCGTGATGAAGCGCTTGCTGAAAAATTCAACGAAGCACTCGCAACGCTTCAAGAAAACGGCACCTACGATGAGATTCACGCTCGCTACTTTGGCGAAGAGTAATCACATAGCGTAGTGACCTCCCCATCACCCCGGCCTTTGCCGGGGTGATTTATTTACGCCCTTGCCTTTTTTCTCCTTTCATCAGCGCCTTAAAAACCAGGTACGCAGGCCATTAACAAGCACGCTGCCCCTTGGAATGAACCAGGTCAGCATGTGAGAGTCTCTGTATCATTCACTACGTTTATATAGCCGATATAGCTCATATAGCCGATATAACCCATATAGCGATGAAACATCATTTCGCTATCACCGTAATTTAGTCATAAAAACAGGGAGGTTTTATGGCAGCAACCCTTAGCGCCACACCAGACATCGACCGACGCCCGTCTTCCTACTGGACAGGCTGGGGCCAGTGGCTCGCGCTCATTACCATGACGGTAGACCACCTTACCCGCTATGTACTGCCTGGGGATTTTAGCTGGGCAGGCTCCTCTATTGGCCGGATTGCCTTTCCACTGTTTGCCGCCATGGTCGCCTGGCACGGGCTATTTAATACCCGTAACCCAATGCGCTATTCACGGCGTATTCTGGTTATCGGACTGGTAGCGCAACTCCCCTATATGATGATGCCACGCGCATCGGATGCGTTGATTTTTAACGTCTGCTTTACGCTGGCCAGTGGCCTGGCCTTGGGCACACTGGCGCGCCAGGGCTGGCAGCACTACCAACAGCAAACGCTGGGGTTTGGCTGGCTGCTGCTGGGCACAGCAGTGGGCGTCACGGTGTGGTACCTGCTCGGTTTCTGGGTGGAGTACGGCCACAACGGTCTACTGTTGATTCCGCTATTCATGTTTGCCATGCATTCACTTAGCCAAGCGGGCACCCATTTTCAGGCGCGACTTTGGGCAGGCTTAGCCGCCTTTCCCGTACTCTGGGTTGCCGGGCAAATGAACGCCTCGGATATGGCAAAATCGTTTACCGTGGGCACCTGTGTCGTGGTCCTGATACTGGCTGCTGGCCTGGCTCAGCGAGTGCCTGTGGTAACGTTTGCCATGCCTCGCAGGCTTTGGTTGGCCTGGTACCCTGGGCACTTTGCGTTAATCGCGCTGTGGCTATTGCTGAGCGGGCGTATTGTGCTGGGTTGGTAAACGTTCAAGCTGGTTCGAGAGACTTTAAACAGAGCTTAAAACGGTCTTAAAAAAGAGCTTAACACCGGGATAAAAAAAGGCGCCTCACATCGTGGGGCGCCTTTTCAGTGACTTAATAACGCTTATCTATAATGAGCGCTCAAAACTCCACTCAACCGCCGGCGCATCAGGTATCAGTGCCCGGCAGACGCGCACCTTTTCCAGCAGTTCAGCGTGGGTAGCCGCCACCACATTAACGTGGGCCAGCTTGCGCCCTGCCCGCTCGGCTTTGTCGTAGCGGTGCACATGGGTATTGGCAAGCTTGAGCATGGCCACGTTGTCGCCTTCCTGGCCAATCACATTGACCATACAGGTGGGCGCAATGGCCGCCGTGCTGCCAAGCGGTAATCCTTGAACCGCGCGTAGATGGTTCTCGAACTGGCTGGTAACCGCTCCATCCATCGTCCAATGGCCGGAGTTATGCACGCGTGGCGCCATCTCGTTAGCTAGCAGGCTACCATCGCGGGTTTGGAACAGTTCAAGCGCCAGTACGCCCACGTAATCCAGCTCATCCAGCAGCGCACGAATATACGTATCAGCCGTTTGCTGCACCTGAGCGTCCAGGTCGGGCAGCGGCGCCACCGAGTAACGCAGTATGCCGCCCACATGCTGGTTCTCTGCCATGGGGTAGAAAACCACCTCGCCATCGCGACCGCGTACAGCAATCATCGAAACTTCGCGAACAAAATCCACAAACGCTTCAACGATCAGCTGCGTATGGCCAATGCTCTGCCAAGCGTTAGCCGCCTCTTCTGGGGCTTTTAGGACCGCCTGACCTTTACCGTCATAACCTTCCGTGACGGACTTTGCCACCACCGGGCAGCCAAGCTCGCGAGCGGCGGCTTCCAGTTGCTCTGCGCTCTCGACCACACGGTAAGCAGGCGTCGGGATGTTCAAGCGATCAAACAGGGTTTTCTCTTCAACCCGGTTTTGGCAGATCTCGATCGCTCGGCTACTGGGATACACCGGCTTGTGCTTTTCGATCTCCTGCACAAGCGTCACCGGCAGATGCTCGAACTCGTAAGTCACGACATCCACCTTGGCGAGAAACTCAGCCAAGTGCTGATTATCCGGGTCGACAATGACCTCGCCGATGCCCGCACTTGGGTTACCTGTGGTATCCAGGAACGTAAACCGATTGCCTAGCGGGTAGCCCGCCAGCGCCAGCATACGTCCCAACTGGCCTGCGCCTAAAACGCCGATGTTTGTCGTACCAGAGTTCATGGGGGCTCCTTTTACTCAGCATCCGGCGCGGGGCGCGGGTCCGGGTTATCCAGTACCAGTTGAGTTTGCTCTGCACGGAAGGCCTCAACCGCGTTACGCACGGCGTTGTCCTGAAGGCCAACAATCTGCGCGGCCAGCAGGCCCGCATTGGTCGCACCAGCCTTACCAATCGCCAGCGTGCCAACGGCGATACCACCGGGCATCTGCGCAATCGAGAGCAGTGAATCAAGGCCTTTAAGCGCTTTGGATTCAACCGGCACACCCAGCACCGGCAGCGGCGTTTGTGAGGCCACCATACCGGGCAGGTGGGCGGCACCGCCTGCACCGGCCACAATTACCTGTAAACCGCGCTCAGCGGCACTTTTCGCATAGTCGAACAACAGGTCAGGCGTTCGGTGGGCAGAGACCACACGCGTTTCATAGGCAACGCCTAAGCGCTCCAGCATCGTCACCGCATGCTCCATCACCGGCCAATCCGATTTGGACCCCATAATGACGCCCACTTTGGGTGCGCTATTCGACGACATGCCATTTCTCCCCGGCCAGTGGCCATATATAAAGTACCGCACGCCAGAAGCAGCCGTGCACGCTAAAATAAGGCGCATAGTTTACCAGAGCCAAGCCGCAAGCGGGTGTTCGCAAGTGTCGCGAAATTTTCATCAAATTAAATATTGAAATGCACCTGCGTTGGCGGCATTGTGTCCTTGTCATTTCAGACTGATGGAGTCTCATGAGTACGGCATACTCAACTGCTCACGCAGAAACGCTGGATCCTCCGCGAAGCAGCCCTGACCTCGATGTCAGGGAATTAGAAAAACGCACGCGCCTAATGCGCATTATCACGCGTTTAATTGCAGTATCAGATCTAGGAAGCCGGGAAATTGCCCGCCAGGCAGGGCTTCCAGTACAGAAGATTAGCGACTTGCTCGCCGGCAGGCTTGAGCACCTGAACATTGACGAGCTCAATGTTCTGCGCCGCACGTTAGAGCTGGAGGCGCCATAGGAGCAGCCATTAGCCCTTTAAACCACGAACGCCTCGCTTAAGCGAGGCGTTTTCGTAAGGTTTTGGCTCATTATCTACTAAACCGGTATCAAAAGACCGCCCAGTGCCATCACAATCACAACCGCCCAGGCAGGCAGCTTCCACACGGAAAGCAGTAAAAAGCCACTAAGCGCCAAGGCAAATTCATACGGTCCGATAATCGCGCTGGTCCACACCGGCTGGTAAAGCGCAGCGCCCAGAATCCCCACCACTGCGGCATTGGCACCACGCATCAACGCTTGAGCACTGCCCCATTGGCGAAAGCGGTTCCAGAAGGGCAGCACACCCACCAGCAGTAAAAATCCCGGTATGAAGATAGCCAGCAAGGCCACTAGCGCCCCAACAAGGCCATTAATGCCAGGCAGTAATACCCCAAGATACGCGGCAAAGGTAAACAGCGGCCCCGGCACAGCCTGTGCCGCTCCGTAACCGGTTAAAAACGCATCCGGCGTTATCCAGCCTGACTCCACTACTTCCGCTTGTAAGAGCGGCAGCACCACATGCCCACCGCCAAATACCAGCGCGCCTGAACGATAAAAGGCATCGGCAATATCAAGCCAAACCGCACTTCCCGCAAGCAACGGCAACCCAATCAGTAGCCCAGCGAACAGCCCCAGTGCGATAACACCAACTGAGCGCGACACAGCAAAGTGGAGTGTTTCGCTTGGCGTGGCAGTCACAGCTTCGCGACATAGCAGGAACCCCGCCAAGCCACCGAACACAATGGCGCCCACCTGCCCTAGCGGCCCGCTGACCAACAACACCGTGAACACGGCCAATAGCGCAATGCCCGTGCGAGTTTTATCCGGGCACAGGTTACGCGCCATGCCCCACACCGCATGGGCCACAATGGCCACGGCCACTATCTTCAAACCATGGATAATACGGCTGACAATCGGGCCATCCAGCACCGTCGCCCCGAACGCAAACAGCACCAGCACAATGGCAGAAGGCAGCGTAAAGGCCAGCCACGCCATCGCGGCTCCCCAGGGGCCTGCGCGCATTAGCCCAAGCGCAAAACCCACCTGGCTGCTGGCGGGCCCTGGCAAAAACTGGCAAAGCGCGACCAGGTCCGCATAGGCAGCCTCCGAAAGCCAACGGCGGCGCTCCACAAACTCAGCCCGAAAATAGCCCAGATGCGCCACCGGCCCACCAAAGGAGGTCAGACCAAGCCATAGAAAAACCCTAAAGACTTCGCTGACGCGCATGCGTAAATTGTTCTCTTCAGCCATAGCGGAAGGCTCTTTTGCGTAATAGAAAGTGCCCACGATACCCGCTGCATTTTACGCAGTGATGACAAGCCGCCCGGGCCGTGTCACCTAACCCCGGCACCGCTTCGCGCTGCTCCCGCGGGTGCGCTGCGCTTACCACGCGCTACGAGAACCACCCCAAATGGCCGCACAAGGCGTAGCGCGCGGTAACGCGCCGTGAGGAACGAACGGCAAGGCACCCGCGAAGTGAACTGACCCCCAATGATTGGACAGTTAGTTCTGTCAGTTGACCGCCATTTCCTGAGTCCGGTATTCCACAGGACTCAGGCCCTGTAATTTCTGCTTAAGCCGATGGTGATTGTAGTAGTGAATGTAATTGGCGATACCTTTCTGCAACTGCTCAAGGTTATCGAACTGGTTGAGATAGAAGTACTCAGCTTTCAACGTACCGAAGAAGCTTTCTATTGCTGCGTTATCCAGGCAGTTTCCTTTCCTCGACATGCTTCGAAGTATTCGCTTTTCTACTACTAACTTTCGATAGTTGGCATGGCGATAATGCCATCCTTGATCCGAGTGCAACACCACTCGATCTTCTGGTGTCAGCCTGTTAAAGGCTTTCTTCAGCATTCCCTTTACCAGATCAAAAACCGGCCGTGGGCCCGTCTGAAAGGCAATGATTTCTCCGTTGTACAGATCCATAACCGGTGACAGGTAAAGTTTTTGGTCATTGACTTTAAACTCTGTAATATCAGTCACCCAGCGCTGATTGGGGCGCTCGGCCTGAAAACGGCGCTTCAGCGTATTGGGAGCAGAATACCCTGTCCCTCCTTGATAGGCGCGATACTTCTTTTGTCTAACCAAAGACTTCAACCCCAGTTGTTGCATGAGCTTCTGGACGGTCTTGTGGTTGATGGTTTCTCCACCCTTTCTCAAGGCCAATGTGATTCGGCGATAGCCGTAACGCCCTTTATGATGATCGTAAAGCCCCTGGATACGTTGCTTCACACCCGCATACCGGTCTCCTGCTGCCAACCGCTTAACCTGATAATAGAACGTGCTACGGGCCATCTGAGCAGCACGTAGTAATCTGTTTAACGCATGGTGATGCCTCAACCCCTGGATTACTTGCGCTTTTTGCGCCGGGCTGATGTCTGCTCCTGGATCAAGGCATCGAGCTTTTTTAAGTACGCATTTTCCGCACGCAGGTAAGCAAGCTCATCAAGCAGTTCTTTTCGAGACCGATCATCGGTCTTCTTTTGAGCTGGGGGCGATGAAGGCGTCTTGACCATCAGAGATTGTCCTTTACATATAGGGGTAAAAGCCGTTGCTCCTTCACGATGATACTGCTGCATCCACTGGCTAATAACCCCCTGTCGACGAATATCAAATAACGCTTCCGTTTGGCGCATTGATAGACCATCGCGCCACATCCTTTCCAGCACGTCGAGCTTGAAGGTTGCGCTATAAGTCGTATAAGGCTTCTGGCGCAGACCGCTAGAACCGTTGTGCCTATATCGTGAAACCCACTTTCTAACCATGGAAGGGTTCAAACCATGCTGCCGGGCAACCCCTTTAACGCTGTCGTCACCACATAAGAAAGCTTGCACGACCTGAAGCTTAAAGTGTTCAGTATATTTATTTCTCACCTGAGTGCCTCGAAGGTTGGAGTAAAATGTCCAACTTTCGGGGGCCAGTTCAAAAGACGACACCAGCCGCCCGGGCCGGGCCACCTAACCCCGGCACCGCTTCGCGCTGCATCCGCGGGTGCGCTG